>JAEYZD010000034.1 GCA_023430725.1 Bacteroidota bacterium
GTACGGAGACAGGGAAAATGCTCTCCTTGTATCATGCCGTTCAGGTGCACGCAGTTCGATGCCCGGTATGATGGACACCGTTCTCAACATAGGTCTCTGTTCGGAGACTATCCCCGGTCTCATCAAGAAGACAGGCAATCCCCGTTTCGTATGGGATTCATACCGCCGACTGGTGATGATGTATGCTGACGTTGTGATGGAAAAGGCAGAAGGTCTTGAGCCTGCTGACGGCAAGGGCATCCGCAAGCAGCTTGATGAGATGCTTGACGAGTTCAAGCACGCAAGAGGCTACAAGTCTGACACCGACCTTACAGCTGAAGAGCTGAAGAATCTTGCAGAGGAGTTCAAGAAAAGAATCAAGCAGTCACTCGGCAAAGAGTTTCCGGATGATGCTCGCGAGCAGCTGGAAGGCGGCATAAAGGCTGTCTTCAAGAGCTGGAACGGCAAGAAAGCCGTTTCATACCGCCGCATTGAGGGAATTCCTGATGCATGGGGAACAGCTGTAAACGTACAGGCTATGGTCTTCGGCAACATGGGTGATTCATCTGCAACAGGTGTTGCATTCACCCGTAACCCGGCTACCGGCGACAACCTCTTCTACGGAGAATGGCTTGTAAATGCGCAGGGCGAAGACGTGGTTGCAGGTATACGCACCCCGAACCCCCTAAACGATGACACGAAAAACGAACAGAACAAGCATCTGCACAGCATGCAGGAGTCGATGCCCGGAACCTACAAGGAACTGGTTGATATCAGGAATATACTTGAGAAGTCGTTCCATGACATGCTTGACATAGAGTTCACAATCCAGGAAGGCAAGCTCTTCATGCTTCAGTGCCGTGCCGGCAAGCGTACCGGTACCGCTGCCCTGAATATGGCCATGGATATGCTCCAGGAGGGTCTGATTGACGAAAGGACAGCAGTAATGCGTGTTGATCCCGCACAGCTTGACGAGCTTCTCCACCCGATATGTGACCCGGCAGCAGAGAAGAAGGTAACCCCGCTGGTCAAGGGTCTGCCAGCAGGCCCCGGCGCCGCAGTCGGTAAGATCGTTTTCACCGCTGAAGACGCAGTTGCATGGAACCGCAAGGGCGAAAAGGTAATCCTCGTCCGCGAGGAGACCAACCCCGAGGATGTTGAAGGGATGCGCGCTGCAGAAGGTATCCTGACTGCACGCGGCGGCATGACCTCACACGCTGCCCTCGTGGCACGCGGCTGGGGCAAGTGCTGCATCGTTGGCGCAGGCGGAATGCACGTTGACCTTGCAGGAAAGAAAATCAAGCTGGCAGGTTCAGACCTCGTACTTAAGGAAGGTGATGTTATCACCCTTAACGGTACAAGGGGACACGTATACAACGGTGCCATTGCACTGATGGATGCAACCGAGAACCCAAGGTTCCAGACCTTCATGAAGATTGTCGACAAGAACCGCACAATGGGTGTCCGCACAAACTGCGACAACCCCGATGATGCAAAGATGGCACGCGAATTCGGTGCAGAGGGTATCGGACTCTTCCGTACAGAGCACATGTTCTACGGCAAGGGCTCAGAGCAGCCCCTGTTCATCCTCCGCAAGATGATCCTCAGCAACACTGTTGAGGAGCGCATCAGCGCCCTCAATGAGCTGTTCCCCTACGTAAAGAAGGATATGAAAGGCACACTGGCAGCAATGGACGGACTGCCCGTTACATTCCGTCTGCTTGACCCGCCGCTGCATGAGTTCGTTCCGCAGGGCGCAGAGAAGCAGGCCGAACTGGCCAAGGCACTCGGTATTTCCATCGAAGCCATCGCCAAGAGAGGTGAAGCCCTTCATGAATCGAACCCGATGATGGGACACCGCGGCGTCCGCCTCGGCATCACCTATCCGGAAGTGTCAGAGATGCAGATCAGGGCAATGTTCGAGGCAGCTGCCGAACTGCTGAAGGAAGGCAAGAAGCCGGTACCTGAGCTTATGGTTCCCGTTACCTGCGATGTATCTGAACTTGATGTCACCAAAAAGATCTATGACAGGGTTCATGACGAAGTGTGCAAGAAGTTCGGAATCAGCAAGATCGACAACAAGTACGGCACAATGATAGAGATCCCGCGCGCCACTCTGCTTGCAGACCGCATGGCAAAAACCGCGGAGTTCTTCTCATTCGGCACGAATGACCTTACACAGATGACATTCGGCTTCAGCCGTGATGACATAGGTGGCTTCCTGCATGACTATCTTGACAACAAGATGCTTGCAGCCGACCCGTTCCAGACAATTGACCAGGACGGTGTGGGCCAGCTGATCACGATGGCTTGTGAGAAGGGACGCGCAACCCGCCCGAACCTCAAGGTAGGTATCTGCGGCGAACAGGGTGGTGACCCGGCATCAGTTGAGTTCTGTTTCAGGAACGGTCTCACCTATGTCAGCTGCTCACCATTCAGGGTTCCCATCGCAAGGCTTGCCGCAGCACAGGCAGCCATAAGGGCATCGAAGAAGTAGATTCTCTCATGATAATAAGGAAAAGGAGGTTTGTTTGGAGCCTCCTTTTTCATTTCAGGCAATAGGCAATAGGCAATAGAGGGCCGATCCGCCAGCTGGCGGAGAAGGAGCCAGCTTGCAGGGCGGCAATAGTGTTGACAATCAATGCCTGTAGGGCATATAGAATTGTAGAACAGATGATTGAATGGATAAAAGATGGTCGTAGACCATCCAGAATTGTAGCCTCCATCCTACCTCATTATAACCCACCTCCGGGCAGCATTCCTCCATGCTGCCTCGCGGCCGGCACGGTGGCTCAGGCGGAGCGTGTATACCCCGGGAGTGATGGCCGGCGACGGAGACCATGGAAGTGAATGCGCACCTGCATCCATCGATCCGCTGAAAATGCCCGCAGCAATGCTGCCATCGGAGGCAAAAAGCTCCAGGACAACCTCTCCGGCAGCAGGCAGGAAGAAGGTGATCCTCCCTTCCGATGTAACAGGATTGGGGAAAACCGAGAGGTCAGTCGCATCATCATCCGTGTCATCAATGCCTGTGGGAGTAATTACCATGGCATCGTCGCAATAGATCGTACCTGACTTCAGTCCCGTACTGGCCTGCCTCACAACAACACTGTGATACTGCCACTCTCCGTTGCCCCCGATGCTGCTTATCGGAACTGCAACAAGATCCCACCCTGCCCAGTTGACTGTTGCAGCATCCACTATCTGATTTACGGAGCCGGGTGAGTAAAACCAGTACTCAAGATAGTTATTGCTGAGATCGCCGTAAACCCACATTGCAAAAACCTGGCTGGTATTGCTGCCTATTGAAGGTTTGCCTGTGTCAAACACCCTGCATACACCTCCGTCATCTGATGTGAAGACATAATCGAGCCTGCCAGAGGGAGCATTGACCTTATAAATATCGCTGGAGGCTGTGAATGTTGTTAAAGGATTATCCGTTCCGACCGTGCTGCCGCTGGCTTCAGGATCCCAGAATGCACCGATATTGTCAAATGACTCCACCACGTTGCCGGACTGGTATCCGGCTGCACGCGTCGTAAAGGATGCGTTTGCCGGGGTCCCGGCAGTTACACCTGCGACATCCTTCACAGAGGCATCTATCTCGATCCTGTAGATGCTGTTTCGCTGCAGTGGTGATGCAAGTTCAAAGCTGTAAGTGCCCTTGCCGCCGTCAGATGTGAAGGTCTCGCGCAGTTTTGTCAAGGGTGCCTGCTGACTGTCAAGAAGTCTGATGCCGGCAGATGCGGCAGCCTGGTCCAGGGGAGCATCAAACCTCAGTGTTATCCTTGGGTAGAGCGTCACTCCGGTGGCACCGTCCGAAGGCCATATCTTCTCTGTGACAAGTTTCGGACGTGACTTTGTGACGAAGCTGACCTGGTACTCCTCTCCGATGTGGACACCCCATCTGGAAGCAGCTGCGGGAGTCAGCCTGATCAGGTACGGGGTCCTCGCTGCAAACCCGGTTTGTGGCCTTACAGTCAGGACCTTGCTTTTTTCATCCCATTCATGTATGACATTTGCCGCCGGTTCAAAGACCAGGCCAGACTGCACTGCCTCGCGGTCCATCGGAACATTGAAGCTGAATGTGAAGACCTGGTTGAACGGCAGGCTGTCAGTCACAGCCGGCAGGTGTTCAACAACCACCGGCACCCTTGCAGTGTCAAACGACGGAAGGAAGTCTGCCAGCGCTGTTTTACCCGCAACAACTGTCGTCATTAATGTATCATTGTAGAAATCCGTCATCCCGCTGACTATCAGTTCATAGTTGCCGGGAGGCAGCGAATCAAACATAAAAAAGCCGTTATTCAGGTTATCAAGGGTGACTGACCTGCCAGGCGTTTTCAGTGTCACCGTTGCACCGTTTATCGGTGCATGGCGGTCTCTTGTTCCAGGGCTGAAATAATAATTTGGCGAGGTCAGTTCATCGCGGACGGTACCGGCAATGATTCCCGACGGTTCAGGTACCACGCTGAAATGCTGCTGCAGGGCTCTGAGCATGGCCCATGCCTCGTGGTGCAGGTGGTTCGCATTGCGCAGTCGCCATCCCTCTGGAATATAATCATGATATGAACCTTCCGAGAGCACTCCGGGCATGTTAAGCGTACGGAGAACGCCCAGCCCCACCTGGCTCCCCCACTCAGGGTAGAAGGTCCAGTCGCCCTTCACCCACTCGGCTGAATGGGTCCAGCAGTTGCTCTTTTCATATATCTTCTCCCAAAGGATATGCGCAAAGGTTTTTGCAGCAGGGTAAACAGGATCATTGTCCCATCCCCTGAAGAGCATAAGAGGCTGGTTGCGCGTACCGTCAAAGCCGTTGCTGTGAATGGAAAGAAAGATGTCAGCATTAGCTGTATTGGCCATCGTTGCAATTGATGAGAGCGCCAGGTCATCAGAGGTGAAGTTTGTTGAGCGCGACATATAGACCGTGGCATTCCGGGCCTCAAGCAACTGTCTGAGGAACAAGCCCTTTTCAAGGTTTCCTTCCGACTCCCAGAAATCGGTGGCAATCATATGCCTGTCATCCCCGTCATGTCCCCCGTGGCCCGGATTAACAAATATTTTTATACCGCTGAAGTCAGCCTTCTGGCCGGAGACGGTTACCGGCAGAAGCGCCTGAGCTGCCAGCATCAATGCACTGATAATACGTCTCATCTGACTCTGACCTTCATGATATAGATTTCGCCCTTGTCAGTGCAGAAGGCAATTTTCCTGTTGCCTGCGGCGAACGGGAACATCTCCGATCTGTCAGATGTGGCCGTCAGGGGCTTGCTGTTTTTTTGACCCAGCGAATAGACAACCAGTTCCGAGGAGGTGATCATGTGGCCGTCATCCTTATCGTCCATTCCGATCACCAGCCTGTCATTGAACCACTTCGGCGCATTAATCCTCCCAAGGTCATGCAATATCCTTCCTTCGGTGTCACAGATAAAGCTGCCTCTTCCCTGATAATTATACAATATTTTCGTGCCGTCAGGAGAAAGGGATGCCCAGATATAGAATCCCTCGCCGTTAGGCATAAGGCTCTTTTTTTCGCCTCCGCGATATAGCACCGGCATCATCTCCTCAACCACAACGAAGGAAAGATCATTTCCGGACTTAAGTGCGACCCCTTTCTGCTCGATTCTCGATTCGGATTCTGATACGAGCAGCACTGAGTTGCCAGCCACTGCGGGTGGATTAACGTCCCTGCCTTTTTCAATCAGGACCTCCCTGTCTCCGGTAGGTATGTCATAGCACCAGACGGAAGAATACTTCCTGTTATCACTGAAAAAGTCATTGCGGTAGAAGATCTTCTTTCCGTCAGCAGTGGCCGAAGGTTCATAGCCGGCGCCAGCCTCGTTGCTGATTACCGTAACTGATCCC
>JAEYZD010000008.1 GCA_023430725.1 Bacteroidota bacterium
GGTGCGATGAGAGAGGGCCTGTCACAGGTTCAATGGCTCCGGACATTTTGCCAAGGTATCTCCTGACAGCCGCCTCATTGTAATGATCAAGAACCGGACCGCTGGCACCGGGAGCTCCGTTTATTACCTCCATGAAGCCGCTTACCTGCACCAGCGCATAGAGTGAGTGGTTCCCTTCCGGCACGAAAAGCTCGAAATACTCCTCCCCGATCCTGTCTGAAAGATCAATAATCTCATCAGATGAAGAGAGCGGATCAGGAACAAGCATCAGTGAGAGCAGAGTATATTTCCTCCCTGTCCACGGCGAACTTACTGCAGGTCCTGCTTCCAGAAAGATCTCATCGTGCGAAACCGAATGACTGACAGGACCGGTCAGCTTTTTGACAGCTGTCACAACAATCTGAGACCACTCTTTCTCGGAGAGCTCTTCCGAGCCAAAGGGCCACCCTGATCCGACAATGAGATCACAGGCCATACCGAGCCTTTTCGTCTCCTCAAAGGCCACCAGGAGCATAGCGCTCCACTCACTGCTGAGCCACCTGAGGGAAGGCCTTCCCAGATCATCTCCCTGAAAACGTGACGGGAAAGCCACCGGATTGATCTCAACGCCCCCTATTCCGGCGCTCTTCAGCAACCGGAGTTCCCTTACAAGCTCTCCGGGCTCAACCTTGTTGCCGTTCCACCACCACCTTACGAATGGCCGGTACCCGGAGGAAGGATCACGGAACAGCTCATACAAGCCGCTGCCGGAAGAAGTCAATCCCGGTTCCGAAGGCGGGGAGGCAAGCAACGTCATCCGGCCGGGCATCATCCACCACGCCGCGGCAAGAGTGCTTCCCGATATGAACCTCCTCCTATCCATCTGCCCGGAATGCAAACTCCCTGAATAGGTCCCAGTGTCTTCCGTTATGCTTCATGAGAAAGAGACTGCTCACACTGAATGAACCGGTGAATTCCTTATCCTGATAATCAGGCCAGGCCTCCGCAAAGGCCTGCTTCGTAAGATCCCTGGTGGCGACAGTCATATGTGGCTGGACGCTCTTCATTATTTCGCTTTCGGCAAAACCAAGACTTCCCAAAAGAACCGGCCTCAGCCGCCTGTGGAGTCCAATTACAGGCTCCGGATTGACAAGCCTGATGAAGATGACCCTGGGAGCAAAGCACCCAAAACCTTCGAGGTGCACATCAAATGCCGTTTCACCGGCTGCAAACAGGCTGAGTTCGTCAATAATGGCCTGTTCATCGGTCCGGGACCTCTTGAAGGGCATCTGCAAAGTAATGTGTGCAGGCGATTTCAATGCATGGCCTGCATTATATTCTGCCCTGAACCTCTCCTTGATCATGCGCACCCTCTTCCTGAGTTCCTCGCCGGGAACCAGGGCTATGAAGTAGAGATTGGCATCATGATCATGCATGGGTCTCAGCTGGTAATGCCCTCCCCGTTTCTCTGCCAGAAGAACCTGAGTATCAGGTATCCCGCAATGCCGGACACCAGTGACCCGGCCATTATGCCGATCTTCGCCGAATCCATCAGTACGGCAGCGTCAGTAAACGCCAGGTTGGCAATGAACATTGACATGGTGAACCCAACCCCTGCAAGCATGGCCGTTCCGAAGATCTGTCCGAAATCGACTCCTGCCGGCAGGCTGGCTATCCTGAACTTCAGCCCTGCAAATGAGAAGAGGGCCACCCCGACTGTCTTTCCAATGAACAGGCTGACCGCAAGGCTGGTGATAAGCGGAATATCAGGATTCATGCCGGCGCTGAAGACAACCCCTGCATTGAAAAAGGCAAAGACAGGCATGATGAAGTAAGCCACCCAGCCATGCAACACATGCTCTATATGCTGCAGGGGCGACTGAACCTTTTCCGTCCACTGCTCAATATCATCTATCCTCTCAATCTGTTCAGGGGTCAGTAAGGGAGTCCGGTCAGAATCATGCTCCCGGAATTCATCGGCAATCCTGCACATCTCCACGGTAAACGTGTGTGCATCTGTCTTCTGTCTGAGCGGTACGGTAAATGCCAGCAGAACACCCGCAATAGTAGGGTGTATGCCGGACTTGAGAAACAGGTACCAGATAATTATTCCGCAGGCCAGGTGAAGGTACTTGGGAAACAGATTCTGCAGGTTCAGAGCCACCAGCAGCGCGAAAGGTATCACTGCCCAGAGAAGCATCATCCAGTCAATGGATGAACTGTAGAAAAGTGCGATAACTAGTACTGCTCCAATATCATCAATTATCGCAAACGCTGCAAGAAATACCTTGAGACCTACAGGCACCCTTTTGCCAAGCAGCTTCAGTATCGCCAGAGAAAAGGCTATGTCAGTCGCCATCGGTATGCCCCATCCGTGTGATGCTGCCGGGTCTCTGTTAAGAACCAGGTAGAAAATCACCGGAACAAGCATCCCTCCAAGCGCCGCAACAAGCGGCAGGGCAGCCTTCGAGGGGGAGTTAAGCTCCCCGATCATTAGCTCCCTCTTTATCTCAAGACCGATCATGAAGAAGAAGATCGCCATCAACCCGTCATTGACCCAGAGCAGCAAAGGTTTTACAAGACTGAAGGTCCCTGCCTCGAACCCAAAACTGGTCTCCCTTAGCCTCTCATAGAAATCGCCCAATTGAGTGTTGGCAAATATCAGTGCAACAATGGTAGCACCGAATAACAGGATGCCTCCAAGGCTCTGTGACCGGTCAAACTTCTGAAATGCTGTTAAGATGAGGCTTTTCATTTATCAAGATTTCCTGCCAGGCTACTCAAACCACGTCTTTATAAACACTTCGCGGTCATGCTGCAGATCAGTTGCCCTGTATGTTACAGCTGAATCATTCTCAAGAATATAAACCCAGTAACCTGAAACAATTCCGGGGCTGTAAAACACCCTACGGAGATATAGCCTGTCTCCGGCTTCAAAATCACATTTTTTCCCGTATGCTGAAATCTTTCCGAACTGGTTCTCAAGTGTGGTCTTGATCCAGATTATATTCGGACCCTCGTAGTTCTCCGGTCCCGTTTGACGGTACTCTATGAAATCGCCCACATACTTCCTGGTCACTATCAGGTTATCCTCCGTAACTGCGGAAGAACTCTTCCTCAGAGGGCTGCAGGATGCCACAAAGGCTACAAGCATCAGTAACAGTGCTCTTTTCATCTGTTTACCGGTTAGTCCGACATTTGCACGGATCTCCCCCGGGGAGAGAACGGCCTGATAAAGTTACTAATTTTTTGTGACCCTGAAGGGGATAACTTTTCTTCCGCGCCTGCCGTCAGTGGTTGTGCATTCCGCGATCACGAAATACTCCCCGGCCTCATCTGAAGTCCAGAACTCCACGGCTGCCTCCCCTCCTGACCCTGTCCTGACAGAAGGATTCCAGTAAAGGGTGTTGCGGTAATCCGGTATCCTGCTGAGCCTGAGTGAATCAGTTGAATAATCAGGCGCATAGATATCGTAGCTGTCAAGCAGCATATCGTATTCCTGTCTTAAAACCGACCGGTCAAACTCCATTGAGCTCAGATCTCCCTTGTGCGATACAATGTTGATTATTCCGTCTGTCACGATGTCGCCCGTGAAATACCTTACGCTCAGTACCTCAACCTTCTCAATGAGGGATGAAGGGATGTCAAGCAGCTTATCGAGGTTATAAACCGGCACCCCGTCAAGTATTACAAGAGGCGGTGAACTGAATGTCATGCCGGGATAACGGTTTGTCAGGGAGAGGGAAAGATTCTCTTCTCTTCCGCTTGACGTAAGACCAGGTACAAGCTCCTTGAACACCTCCCTCAGGGTGGAGAGCTGTATAAATTCTGAAAGTATTACAGTCCTGTCTGGCTTGCCGAAGAATCCCGGAAAGGTTCCGCTGAACAGCCTTACGCTCCGCTTCCGGAGGAAAGGATCATATATGTTACTGACCTGCATGCTTACTATGGCATCATTCAGCTCCTTCAGTCTTGTCGTATCAGGATAGTACGGACCGGGTACCTGCCTGAGTCTCATCTCAAAAAGGAACGGGTCATTCAGATCGATGTAATAACCTCTTTCCCCCGGCTTAAGCCTTTGAATAACGATCTCCTTCCTGCCGTATTCCATTACAGGGAAACTGAAACGCCCCTTGCTGTCACTCCTTGTAAAGGTGACCCTGGCTGACCTGCCAACAATTGACAGTGTAAGGTCCTCTCCTGCAAGCGGCTCATCCGTTTCACTGTCCCTGACAACACCCGAGATAAGATGCCCCTCAGGTTCGGGAAGATATACCATTTCCCCCTGTGCGGCTGATGGACCGCGAAGATCTCCGTTCTCTTCGCTGAAGATCAGGTAATCATTGATGTCCGGCAGATCCATCTCCGTTTTGAAAGCCTGGACCGACGGATACTGCAGGTTACGTGCGAGTTCGTTGAAACGGCCCTCATTTACAAGCACCGGTTTCACTACTGATACTGAAATGACTCCCGGTAACGGGTTTCCGTTACCATCGGTAATCTTCAGAGTGACCCCTGTCTTACTACGCACGCCGGGTGCGGCAGAGCTCATGCTGACATCCATTAGAAGCCCCGCAACAGACGAATGATAATACCATCTGGAGGCAAGCTCACGTCCCTGCATATCGGACACTGTGATCCTTGCCAGCCCCTCCGGCAGGCTTCCTCCTTCAAATGTCACCTCCAGACTCCCGGCAGCATAGGCCTCCTTCACTGTAGGTGAATAACTTACAGGTGCATAGACCACTTTCACCATACCAGGTGTGAAGCCTGCACTGGCCACAAGGCGAAGTACCACTCCGCCGTTACTCCCCTGCGGTCCCGGATGAAATGTCAGTCCTGCAACCTGCACCCGCGGCATCTCAAAGCGTCTTCCCGCTCCCGTCCTGTCAGTGGTGATCAGGCTTAGCGGACCCCCATCAGGAGGTGTAAGGGTGAAAACTGCGGCCCCGTGCCTGTCAGTGGTGAAAACCGCTGCCGTATCACCCGATGCCGTCAGAACCGTGCCCCGCGTAACAACCGGATCGCCGGTTTCATTGAAGCACCTGACTCCTGTCCGGCACTCAAGCCCTGCAACCAGGGAACCTGTCTCAGGATAAAACACCACGCTGTCAGCCTGGTGGTCAGACGGGGGTATCTTTATAGAGGCCAGGCTCCTGAAAGGGTTTATGACTGTAATCATCCGGTAGGCAAACAGGGCTTGCGGATAGTTCTTCATGAGGCTTGTGAAAGACCTTATGAAATAGTTCCCCGTGCGAAGGGTATCAGGTATCCTGAATGACCCTGCCCCCGTGAAACCGTCAGTGCCGGCCCTGACCTGCACAACCGCTGTCTTGTAGCTGTCAAGAAGGTCAACGTAAACAACCCTGCTGAATGTGCCCGGTGTGTGGGTAAGGCGCCCAACCTGCGTTACACTGAACAAAACCTCCTCCCCGGCAACATAGATGTCCCTGTCAGTCACCAGGCGAATCTCCTCCGGATTCATCAGAACATTCCCCGATACTCTTCCTTCCGCCACAGATCCCTGTCCGCAAAGCGAAACCGGCAGCATAACCGTTGCCATAATCAGGTACAGCGATTTCTTCAGAAGTCGGGAAATGCTATTATTTAAACCGGGCAGTGTCATCCGTTTCTTGTCTTAATCGAGGTCCTCCCAGAACCATGGCTTGTCAAGGCTGCCTCTCAATGTGCAGTCAGCACAGTAAGGCTTTACAAAGATCAGCCGGAACAGTGCATTGTTGTTATCATAGATCGGCGCCACAAAAGCATAGCCTGAATTCAGGAATGCAGCATAAATCTCATTGAATGTAAATCCTTCCCCGGGAGAGGTCGAGGGATAGTCAATCTCTCCCTTCTCCTGCCTGTCACATTCATAGCGGTACAAAGGAATATCAAGGGCTGCCGCTTCACCGAGGGTGACGTAGGTACGCTTGTGCTTCACCCCTGAAACCTGGAAGTACCCTATCACCAGGTCATCCGGATCAGAGATATTCCTTATATTGCTGAAAACCTGGAACGGCTGCTTGTCAAAAATATCCCCGCCGGCCTCGTTGATCTCAGTCATCAGATGCCAGAATTCATACTCCTCAGGAGACAGCGACATCTGTTTCACATCCAGGCAATACTGAATCATAAGCCTGTCACTTTCATCCGACGCTAAGAAGAGCACCGGCTTCATGATGAAATCCCCGATGTGTCCGGAAACAGTGTTCTCAATGTCAATGATATCAGAGCGGGTATGGGCATAGCAGGTACGGTTGATCGTTTGCAGCGGTACAATGGTTGAATCATTGAAATACCTGAAAATTGCCGGATCGGGAACCGAGAACTTCCACCACTCCTCATATGACCAGCGATAGTAGCTTCCCGGCTCTTCATCCTTCGTATCAATGTAAAAGGAAATGCCCTCACGGAACTGACCCGTCTGCTCAGAAAAAACCTGGTCAACACTGTAGTATAAGCTGTCAATATCCGGCACGGGACGCATCAGGCACGGACTTGATTCATACGTTTTACCGTCCATGGTCTCAATGGCAAGCTGATAGGTCCTGCCAACCTCCGCCCTGAATGTGATAGTGTCAGTATGGTAGTTGCCCGGACTTCTCTCCGCAAGCAGTGCAATAGTACCAAGATCGTCGGTGATCGTAACGGTTGCCCCGGAGACCATTTGCGGATCACTGTCAGGATAAAGCGTGGTGCGTGTCAGACGCACATAGCTTGAGGTTATCTCATCAGTTAAAAGCGCGTCAACAACAAGACGTGATTCAAAGGCCTTCAGCTGCGGCGTATAGGGATCAATGCATGTCACCGTCGAAAAGGATATGACTAACGCAAAAATGATCCTGTGCCATCTTTTAATCATGGTCCTTCGCAGTATTGTCAGTCCGGTTGTAGTTAGATTCTGAAGAATTGACAAAAATAGAACTTAATCGCTCCCCGGTATCACGATTCTCAGAAAAATAAGGCGATGCAAACATTAAAATATGTTAACTGCCCTGCAAATAGAAATAATATTTGTTATTTCGGCATTGCTTTTAGCCTCCTGATCTGAAATGAAAAAAACATACCTGCTGGTACTTCTCTTAAGCCTTACTTTACATGGGTATCCGCAACAGGGAACCACCGTCACTGAAAACAGGAGGCCGGGCCCGTTTGCAACTGCAGAAACTGCCAGGAGAGAATTGCTTGACAGTATCTATGCAGTCCGTACCGGTACAACCCACGCCTTCATCAACGGCACAGAATACTACCCCTATCACTACCGGGCTAAAAACAAACCACTCCTTTTCTACGGCACGGATCGCACATCTGAAATAATCGTCAACGGAAGAAGATACGATGGCCTCGTCCTTCAGTATGACACCTTCACCGATGAGGTTATCTTTTCAGAGGTGGACAACAATTTCGGTCAGAACCGCTATAATATTTCAATCACCCGTGACTTCATCGGCGGCTTCACCCTGTTCTTCAGGACTGACACCATGAGATTCAGGTACCTAAATGATAACGAAACCAGCGGTGAGATTCCTGCCGGATTCTACGAAATGGCCTATGAAGGGCCGACAAGATACATAATCAGACACCGGGCAGTTGTGCATCAACGCAACGGAATCGACGAATATTACTACTCTCCCATAGGCTATATCAAAACCCCGTCGGGATACACCAGGGTAACATCCGGCGGTAAACTGGCGAAGCAGTTCGGCCCTGAATCAGAATTGATGAAAAAAATAATTGATCAGCGCAGGACAAAGCTTCGCAAGGCGAATAAAAGACAGATAGTTAATATCTTGCAATCTTTTGACAATCAACGCGGGACCGCCCGGGAATTATGAAGAAGAACCTCCTGATAACGGTTTTGCTTGGAGTCTCCCTGTTCACATCCGGACAGGTCAACAACCTTACCTTTCAGTTCAACAGGATACTCTTTGACGACTTCGTTGACACACTCGAAAGAAAAGTACCTGTTAGAGTTTATTATTCACCCAGGTGGACAGATTCACTCTACCTCAATGTCTCTGCAGAAAATGCAACTCTCGAAGGTGTGCTTGACAACAACCTCCGGCGTGACGGCCTGCTGTTTATGATCACTCCTGACAACAGGATAATCCTGTCAAAAGGCTATGCAATCAAGACTAACTTTGCCAGGGAGTATGAAACCTATATAAAAGAAAGGTATGCAGAGGCAGCCTCGGCTGAATTCCTCAGGCCTGCCGTTCAGGATGAGGAGTCTGTTGTAAGCGATGATTACCGGCTCTTCAGGATAGGCAGACCCTCTTCAGAAGGGATGCCTGAGAGAGTCACCCTCACAGGGGTGGTCAGGGATGCCTTTGACGGAACGGGAATGCAGAGTGTGGTTGTTTATGTTGAGAAGCTGCGGTCAGGTGCAATGACAAACAGCACCGGATTCTACTCACTCTCCCTGCCTCCCGGACAGTACAGGATCGAATACAGGATGATGGGAATGAAATCAGCCATCCGGAATGTGCTGATATATTCTGACGGTACGCTCGATGTCTCGCTGACGGAGAGCCCGAGTGAAATTGACGCGGTATTCATCTCGGCCAACCGCGAAAACAACGTCAGAAACACCCGGATGGGAACTGAAAAGATCAACGTGAAGATGCTCAAACAGATACCCCTTGGCCTCGGAGAGGCGGACCTGCTTAAGAGCACCCTTATGCTCCCCGGCATCCAGACTGTGGGTGAAGCATCGGCCGGCTTCAACGTCCGTGGCGGAAGCACCGACCAGAACCTCGTCCTGCTCAACTATGCCCCCATAATAAATGCATCGCACTTCTTCGGCTTCTTTTCGGCCTTCAACTCTGACATGATCACCGACGTTACCCTCTTCAAGAGCGGGATGCCTGCAAAATACGGCGGAAGACTCTCCTCTGTAATGGAAATAATCCCCGCAGAAGGCAACCGTGACAAGGTAAAGGTAAGCGGAGGCATCAGCCCGGTTACCGGCAGGCTGATGATTGAGGGCCCGCTTTTCAGCGATAAGGTCTCATTCATACTCGGCGGACGCTCCACCTACTCCGACTGGCTCCTCGGGATGCTCAACGACGAAAGGCTGAAAAAGAGCTCAGCCGGATTCTATGACCTCCAGGGAAGCCTCACCGCTGACCTGAACGAAAAGAACTCAGTCTCGCTGTCAGGCTATTACAGTGATGACAGGTTCGATTACTTCATGGAGAGCGGCTTCAGATACGGCAACACTGCAGCTACCCTCAAATGGAAACACTCCTTCGGGAAAAGACTTACAGGCCAGTACTTCGCCATCATGAGCAACTACAGCTACCGGCTTACATCGTCTCCGGATTCAGTTCAGGCAAACAATACATATTACAGGCTCGACCAGAAGATCGGCAGAGCCGATTTTACATTCCTCAGCTCAACAAAAAACAGGATGGAGTTCGGCGTTGACGCCACACTCTATTCACTTGAACCGGGCAGGCGCGAACCGCTGGGAGACCTGTCTGAGGCAATACCGCTTGAGCTGCAGAGCGAAAAGGCACTCGAGCCCTCTCTCTACCTCAGCGACGAAATTGAGATAACTCCCTGGCTCTCGGTGTCAGCCGGCGTAAGGGGAACACTCTATACAAGCTTCGGCCCGCGCAGCGAATTCATCTACGCCGACGGGCTTCCCAGAAGCACAGCTTCAATAACAGATACCGTGACTTACGGGAAGAAAGACATCATAAACAAATATCCCGGCATCGATTTCAGGTTCTCCTCCCGTTTCATGATGGGTCCCAGCGCTTCACTGAAGATCGGAGCGCAGAGAGCATACCAGTACCTGCACATGATCTCAAACACCACTTCGATGTCCCCCGTCGATATCTGGAAACTTAGTGACTCCTACATCAGACCCCAGCGAGGTGACCAGGCATCAGCCGGATTATATTTCAACTTTGACAAGCGTGCCATTGAGACCTCCGTGGAGGGATACTACAAATGGCTCACAAACACCCTGGACTACAAGGGAGGCGCTGAACTTCTCATGAATCCCGCCCTCGAAGCTGATATAATAAACGGTGACGGCAAGGCATACGGGGTGGAAGTGATGCTGAAAAAACAGTCCGGCAGCCTCACCGGCTGGGTCAGCTATACGTGGTCAAGAGTCTTTATGAAGGTAGACGGGCAGTATGAGGAAGAAAAGGTCAACGGGGGCAGATACTTTCCTGCCAACTACGACAAACCCCATGACCTGAAGCTGGTACTCAATGCGAAGGCCTCGCGCCGGTTCAACCTGACATCCAACTTTGTTTACAGCTCCGGCAGACCAATCACCTACCCTGTTGCATTCTACCAGTTCTACAACTCAACCAATGTTTACTACTCAAACAGGAATGACTACCGGATCCCGTATTACATGAGGCTCGACCTGGCCGCCACCATAAACGGAAACCTCCAGGCAAAAAAGCTTAACCACTCCTCCTTTACTGCCACAGTATACAATGTACTCGGAAGGAAAAATCCCTATTCGATATTCTTCAAGAATGAGAGCGGCTTAATCAAGGGATACCAGATGACAATCTTTGCGAAGCCAATCTTCATGCTGACTTACAACTTCAGGATTTTCGGCAATGCCGAAGGCGATTTCTAAACCTCACCGGGGTTCGGTTCAGAGGGCTCCTTTTTCCTGCCTCCCGAAAGCTTAAGTATCAGGTGTACCGCGAGGTAAATCACAATTATGACTACGAAGATTGCAGTCATGCCCTTACCCATCAGATCAAGCGACTTAAAGAAATCTGCATTCATCACTCACCTCCTTTAAAGTAATCCGGGTACCAGCCCGATTATGACACCCCCGGCTATCACGCTGGCAATCTGACCTGAGACGTTTGCCCCTGCAGCATGCATCAGCAGGTGGTTCGTGGGATCAGCCTCGAGACCCATCCGCTGAATCACCCTTGAAGACATGGGAAAGGCTGATATTCCGGCTGCACCAACCATCGGGTTTATCTTCTCCTTCAGGAAAAAATTGAGAAACTTGGCAAATGAGGCCCCGGCAATTGTGTCAAAGATGAATGCAAGAAGCCCCAGTCCCATGATCTTGACAGTATCAAGCGCCACAAACTTATCTGCCTGCATGCTTGCCGCAATCGTTATTCCCAGCAGAAGCGTTATCAGATTTACAAGCTCCTTCTGTGCACTGTCTGACAGCGATTTGAGCACACCGCACTCCCTGATGAGGTTTCCGAACATCAGGAACCCCACAAGGGCTATGGAGGCGGGAGCCACAAGCCCGGCAATGATTGTGACCGCTATCGGGAAGAGTATCCGGGTGAGCCTTGACACACTTTTCGGATTGTAGCTCATTCGTATCTTCCTCTCCTTCTCCGTTGTGCACATCTTGATGGCAAATGGCTGTATAATGGGCACCAGTGCCATGTACGAATATGCGGCTATGGCAATAGGTCCGATATAGTCGCTCTTCAGAACCTGAGATACCAGTATGGATGTTGGCCCGTCAGCCCCTCCGATAATCCCGATGGCGGCAGCATCCCTGAGGTCAAATCCCAGAAGCACTGCAGCTGTCACCGTGGCAAAGATCCCAAACTGTGCGGCTGCGCCGAAGAGCAACAGCCTGGGGTTGGAGAGCAGTGGGCCGAAGTCGATCATCGCCCCTATCCCGATGAACAGCAGCAGAGGCATTGCTTCGGATGTCTCGATCCCCACCCTGAAGAGCCAGTCGATAATTCCGGTCACCTCTCCAATCCCCGGAAGGGTCTGATTCAGTACGCCCGACAACGGAAGGTTGACCAGTATGGCTCCGAATCCCATGGGAAGAAGCAGTGGCGGCTCCAGCTTTTTTGCAATGGCCAGGTAAACCAGCAATCCCCCTATGACCCACATCACTACCTGCTGCCAGGTGATGCTGATCAACCCTTCATACAGAAATTCCATTTCCGGATATAATATCTGATTAGTTTTAAATATTCTGCCACTTCAGGCAGACATCATTCACCTTCCGACTCCCAGTCCACCAGTCTTGACCGGTAGAAGTTGATGTCCATGATCTCCAGCCTCCTGCCGTGAGAGGCGAGCCTGGTTCTGTATTCGTCCCAACTGCGCATCCAGGCCTGGGTCCATCCTACCTCCGCATACCCCGGAAGCCTGGGATAGATAAGATATTGAGCCTCCTTTTCGGTGGAAATTGTCTCCGCCCAAAGAGGTGCCTCTACCCCTACAATATTTTCCCTTGTGATCTCCGGAACCAGCGTGGCCGGATCCCAGTTGTATGCGTCATCCACTTCGATATAGGCCGCCCAGTGCAGTCCGAAAATGCTGGCAGTGTCATACTGCATGTCGGAATAGGCGTACTTGCTCGGTGACATCAGCACCTTTGCCCCCTGGTTGATCCCCTTTATCGCGTTCTCAGCCCGGGCCCAGTACTGGACAACAGCGCCCGGCTTCAGGGTTGAATGGGCTATCTCATCCCAGCCTATGACTTTCTTCCCGTGAGACTCTACAATATCCTGAACCTTGTTTACAAAATAGATGTAGTCATCAATTTTGGTTGAGTGTGATTCGTCTCCGCCAATATGAAAATATTCCCCGGGTGTCAGAGCGGCAATCTCACGCACTACATCATCCACGAATTTGTAGGTGATCTCTGAACGGGTGTCAAGCGTACTCATTCCTACATTCGTGCCGGTATAAGGCTCAGTTGCTTTTCCGTCCCTGTTGAGCTCCGCGTATGATGAGAGGGCTGCGTTCGTGTGACCCGGCATGTCAATCTCGGGAATTATTGTGATAAACCTGTCAGCTGCATACTTCACGATATCAGAATACTCTTCCTGTGTATAGAAGCCACCCTCGCCGCCGCCTACCTCTGTCTTGCCGCCATGTGCGGTTAGGTTGGGCCACGATTTGATCTCTATCCTCCATCCCTGGTCATCGGAGAGGTGCAGGTGAAGTACATTTATCTTGTACAGAGCCAGCTGGTCAATATATCCCTTGATATCCGCCGGACCGAAGAAATGGCGCGCCACATCACGCATGACCCCGCGATAGCTGTAGGCCGGATAATCACGTATCGTTCCCGTTGGAACGGTCCACGGCCCTGCCTGCAGGGTGTCAGCCTCCACCTCATGAGGCAGCAGCAGCCTTACACTCTGGATGCCGTGGAAGACCCCTGCCGGTTTGTTTGCACTGACAGTGAGTGTTTTATTAGTGATGACAAGCTCATAACCTTCATCTCCGAGCTCGGTATCACCCTCCTTAAGATTGAGAATAATGTCCCCCTTGCCTGGCTTGCCACCCTCTGTGATGACCTTGAGATCAAGACCTGTGGAGGGATTAAGCTTTTCTGCAAGGTAATTTCCAATGAATGCAAGTTCAGCAGGAGCGTCAGTCATTACGAAGATGTCACTCTTCTGTGTCAGGGTGAATGACTCACCGGTTGCAGTGACTGATACCGGTTTCGGGATGATACTGTTTTTTGCAATATCTGTCGGCTCAGGGGAGCTGCCTGTGCAGCTGCTCAGAAGAATCGATGCCATGGCAGCCATAACTGTAAATTGCATTTTCATTGGGTTTCTGTTTATTTCTGTTTCGGAACTGAATCTGATTGGTTTCAAATATATGTTTTTTGAATCACTAAATTATAAGGTTTTGGTCATCGTTTGCCCGAATACCAGGTCTGATTCTCCTGTAGGGTTCGATCTCATTTTATTTGTAAATTTGTCTTTACTGTTATGAAGGTTATTGAGCCCAAAGACCTGGAAACGATGTCATTCCTGTTCAGAGGCAGAAATGGCCATCGCCGTGCTGAACGTGTGATACGCATTCTGGCTATTGATAAGATCAACAGGGTATATGACAATTCGGGAGCATGGACCGGAGCAGATTTCACATCGAGACTGCTTGATGACATAGGTGTCAGTTATGAAGTGGGCAATGCCGATATGCTTAAGAAATTGCCTGACGGAGCCTTCATCACTATCTCAAATCACCCTTACGGCGGTCTGGACGGAATCATGACGATTGATCTCATGGCACGCCTCAGGCCTGATTACAAGTTCATTGTCAACAGGATACTCTCACTTGTCAGAACCCTGGAAGGTAACTTTATCTCCGTGGTCCCCGCCGGGAATAAGAAAACTGGCATAAAGGCAGCCAGCATAAAGGGGATACGTGAGGCGCTTGAGCATCTACGGGCCGGGCATCCGCTTGGATTCTTTCCCTCTGGAGCCGTCTCCGATTTAACCCTCAGAGAAATGAAGGTGAGAGACCGCCGATGGCAGGATAGCATAATCCACCTGATCAGCCAGGCCAGGGTACCGGTGCTGCCGATACGGTTCTTCGACAAAAACTCCCCTTTCTTCTATCTCCTGGGTCTGATCAACTGGAGGATACGGTTGCTGAGACTTCCTTCCGAAGTATTCAACAAGCGTGACAGGATCCAGCGGATTGGTATCGGTGAATTGATCAGCCCCGGTGAATTGTCGCACTTCCCTGACCTGTCATCGCTGGGTGATTACCTGAGGAAAAAAGTATACGGAATGCCTTTGCCTGAAGAGTTTGTTCATGGTAATTTAGTTTAACTTCGTTCCAAATTCTCTCCATGCCGGAAAAGAAGAGTCACGGGAATAACCTGAAATCACTGTTCAGCGGTGAAGTACTGAAGAATGTTTTCGCTGACAGGGCAAGGACCAATCTGCTCAAGAAGCAGGAACAGATGGCCATCACATGGCTGGTAAAACGAATCCCTCCGTTCATTACATCCAATATGCTTACCGGCATCGGATTCTTTGGCAACGTGATAGTGGCAGGCAGTTTTATCCTTGCGGCATACTTCAGCAGACTCTTCCTTCTGCTGGGCCTGATAGGGTTCGCGATAAGCTGGTTCGGCGACTCACTTGACGGCAGGCTTGCGTACTTCAGAAACATGCCGAGGAAGAATTACGGATTCACCCTTGATATTACAATTGACTGGATGAGCATCATCCTCATCGGTGTCGGTTATATGTTCTATGCAGAAGGAGCGTGGATTCTGCCGGGTTACGGCTTCGTCGTGCTGTACGGCTGGGAGATGATAATTGCTCTTATCCGCTATAAACTTACCGGCAAATATTCAATTGACTCCGGAAAACTGGGTCCTACGGAGGTAAGAATCGCTGTCGGCCTAATTATGATTGCCGAAGTTCTGCTGCCCGGATCACTCAACTATTCAGCTTGCTTTGTGGTTGTTGTACTCTTTTTTGTCAATGTCACCGACACCAGACGCCTGCTGCGCGTGGCTGATGAAATTGACAGGAAGGAACGACAAGAGAAAACTTGACTATCTTTAAAACCACTCAACCTGACTGAAATGGGAGAAATTATGCTTAAGGAGGTGACAACCCACAGGGACCTCCGTGATTTTATCTATCTGCCTGAAAAGGTACATAAAAACGAACCTGACTGGCTGCCTCCCCTGTATATGGATGAATGGGAGCTCTATGACAAAAGGAAGAACAAGTCGTTCGGTTATGCTGACGGCCTGCTGCTGCTGGCATACAGGGACGGGAAGCCTGCCGGACGGATAATGGGCCTCATAAACAGGAGATACAACGAGATCAATCATGAGAACCACGGCAGGTTCTGCTTCATGGAATGCTACAATGATCAGGAAGTGTTTCATGCACTTATCAGCAGAATTGAGGAATGGGCCCGGCAAAACGGCATGTCAAGGCTGGTGGGGCCGCTGGGCTTCTCCGACAAGGATCCGCAGGGATTTCAGATTGAGGGATTTGAGTATCCCCAGTTCATCACAAGCGCCAATAACTCTCCCTATATGATGACTCTCATTGAAAACGAGGGTTATTCCAAAAAAATTGATCTTGTCAACTATCTGGGTGATATCCCGAAAGAATTCCCTCAGGTTTATGAGCGGGTTCTTGACAAGATTACCAGAAGCAAAGAATTTGAAATAATAGAATTTCAGACCAAAAAGCAGCTGAAGCCCTGGATTATTCCGATCCTGGGGCTGATGAATGACACTTTCGCAGAGATCTACGGATTTGTCCCGCTGAATGATAAGGAGAAGTCTGACTTCGCAGCCCGTTACCTGCCAATCCTTGATCCTAAATTTATCAAGGCGGTGCAGAAGGACGGGGAGCCGATCGGTTTTGCAATCGGGATGCCTGACCTCAGCAAGGGGATCAAAGCCTGCCGGGGAAGACTGCTGCCGTTCGGATTCCTGAAGGTGCTGAGGGAATCAAAGCGAAGCAGGAAGCTTATAATGATGCTCGGCGGAGTCAGGAAGGAGCACCGTGGAAAGGGCATCGATGTGCTTATGGGAGTGAAGATTCTGCGTGACGCGATAAACAGCAGGATGGAGACACTTGACAGTCACCTGGTACTGGAAGACAACCTCAAGATGAGAGGTGAATATGAACGGATCGGCTGCAAGGTGGTCAAAAAGTTCAGGATTTACCAGAAAGAAATTCAGGCCTGAACCTTACGCAGATTTTCTTATGATCTTAATCAGTGAATCCGTTACAGGATCTACTTTTTTATTATATTAGTGCTCTTCAAACCTAAAAACCTGATTCTATGAAAAAAGCTGTAATGCTATTTGTCCTTGCAGTGCTTGCCCAGGTCCTGGTTGCACAAGAGGTTACGGTACAGGGACGCGTAACCTACCAGGCAGACGGGAGTCCGCTCCCCGGGGTAACCATTATGGTGACCGGAACAAATACCGGGGTTCTCTCCGGTGTTGACGGCACCTTCTCCATTCCTGCAAGAATGGGGTCAACACTGAGGTTCTCCTTCATCGGGATGACCCCGGTTGAGGTGACAGTAACATCCTCAACAGTCAACGTTACAATGGCTGATGAACCAACAGACCTCGACGAGGTGGTTGTCATCGGTTACGGTGTTCAGAAAAAGGCACTTGTAACAGGTGCCAACCTGAACGTAAAAGGTGAACAGATCGCCGAACTCAATACCTCCACTGCGATGGAAGCCCTCCAGGGTATCGCAACAGGTATCAGCGTTACCAGGAACAGCGGCGCACCAGGTGCAGGCACAAAGGCCACCATCAGGGGTCTTGGCACAATCGGTAACTCGGCTCCTCTCTACATTGTTGACGGAGTCTCCGTTGGAAACATTGACTACCTGAACTCATCAGACATTGAGTCAATTGACGTCCTGAAAGACGCAGCCTCCTCCGCAATCTACGGATCAAGAGCTGCCAACGGGGTTATCCTCGTTACTACCAAAAAAGGAACCAGGGGAGCTGCTCCCGTGATTTCCTATGATTTCTACTACGGTGTGCAGAACATCTACAAAAAGCTTCCTGCCCTCAATGCACAGGAGTACATGCTAATAATGGATGAAGGCCGTGCAAACGACGGACTTGCGCCCAATGACTGGGCAACCATGCTTAAGAACAACTCCTATGTCAACGCCAACTTCCCCGGAAACCTCGGAACACAGCTTGGCGAGGAGACCTGGACCCGCCTGCAGAACGGCTGGGAAGGTACTGACTGGGTTGAGGAGATGTCAATGAAAAACGCACCGGTTCAGAATCACTCCCTGAATATTACAGGTTCAGCAAAAGATGTGACCTACGCACTTGGGGTATCTTACTTTGATCAGGCAGGTATCCTGGGCGGTGACCTTATCAACGCCGGATACAAAAGACTTACAGTACGTCTGAACACCGAGATGGTGCTTGTTAAGAGTGCCACACGCGACATTATTACAATCGGCGAAAATTTCACGCTCACAAATTCACAAAACAAAGGTGTGGGAACTGGGAACATTTACTGGAATGATCTCCACAATGCCCTGGTGACCAACCCGCTCCTACCCGCATACTGGGACAAGTCTCCGGACCCGAACGGCTTTACTCCCACGCTTGAGGGTATTTCTCTCGGACAGCATAACCCCCTGGCAATTCTCTTCTACAACCGTTCCAACTTCCAGTGGCCAAAGAACAATACAATCACCGGTAATGCCTACATAAACATTGAGCCAATCAAGAATCTGAAAATCAGATCATCATTCGGGATAAACTCATGGTTTGGGAATAACAGATCGTGGTCTCCCACCTATAAGCTGGCTACACAGTACAATAACGCCAATGATGCCGTGCAGCAGGAGATGTATCAGGGTATCAATTTCACCCTTACAAACACAGTCGCATATGAATTCAAGGTGTCTGACCATAAGATCAGCCTTCTTGCCGGAAACGAAATCCTTGCCAATGTCCTGAATGCAAACATCGGCGGATGGAAAGCAAATTCGATCTTCGGAAACCCCGACTATGCATACCTTGACAACGTGGTTGCAGGCCAGATAAGTGATATAAACACATGGGGAGCTGACTGGGCTGCCCAGGGCGGCGGACTGCTTTCGTACTACGGTCGTGTATCATACAACTTCCTGGAGAAGTACATCTTTGATGCCACCTTCCGTGCTGACGGCTCATCGAACTTTGCAAGAGGCAAACGCTGGGGTTATTTCCCGTCAGCATCGATTGGCTGGATCTTCACCGAGGAAGACTTCCTGAAGGGCAACGACTGGATCAGCTTCGGAAAACTCCGTGCAAGCTGGGGACAGAACGGAAACCAGAGTATTGACAACTTCATCTACAGCTCAAACATCGCATATCTTGACCAGGGATACTATTTCGGTCCTGACAAGCTTGTAACATCACCTACTGCCATCCCGGCAAACGTACCAAATCCGGATGTGACATGGGAGACCTCTGAGCAGCTTAACATTGGTCTTGATGCCCGTTTCTTCAATTCAAATCTCGGGTTGTCTGTTGACTGGTATAACAAGATGACAAAGGACTGGCTCGTACTTGCCCCCATACTGGGTACAGCAGGTGCCGGTGCACCGTGGATAAACGGCGGTGATATCAAAAACACCGGTATCGAGTTCACAATTAACTGGAAGGGCGAAATTTCTGACTTCATCTACGGTGCTTCATTAAGCGGAACCAAGAACAAAAACACCGTGACACGCCTTGCCAACGCTGAAGGTATCATAAACGGCTCGGCTCACGTGCTTTCACAGGGAACCGCCTCCATATCAAGGGTTGAAGTGGGATTCCCCATCGGCTTCTTCTACGGTCTCGAGACAAACGGCCTCCTGCAGAACCAGGATGAAGTGGAAGCATACGTGACACCTGATGGTAATCTCTATTTTGAAGATCAGCGCCCCGGCGATGTCAGATTTGTTGACCAGAACCTCGACGGGCTTATCAATGACGACGACAAGGTAATGCTCGGCAGCCCGCTGCCTGATTTTGAAATGGGTATGCAGCTGAATGCAGAGTACAAGGGAATCTACACCAACATTACACTGGTAGGAAAATTCGGAATGGAAGTAATGCAGTCATACAGATCATTTGCAGACAACTTCACCCAGAACTACACCACTCAGATCTTCGGACGCTGGCACGGTGAAGGCACCTCAAACAAAATCCCAAGGCTGGGCTATGCCTCCACCCGCAACACAAACCTGATCTCAGACATTTTTATGCATGATGCCGATTTCTTAAGAATCAGCAACGTTGTTCTGGGTTACAGGTTCAACAATCTCATTAAAAACGTCAAATGGATGAAGGCTGCATCAGTATATGCCTCTGTAAATAACCTCTATACTTTCACAAAGTATGACGGAATGGATCCTGATGTGGGTTACGCTCCTGACAGCTGGGCTTCAGGTGTTGACCTGGGCCTCTACCCGTTACCGAGAACGGTTATGTTTGGTGCAAGTATAACATTCTAAAAAAAGCACGACAATGAAAAAGATAACCTTGATTATAGTTGCCCTGACGGCCCTGCTGGTAAGCGGCTGCGAAGATTTTCTCGATACACGCAACCTGTATCAGAAAGACCTGACGAACTTCTATAAAACGCCGACCGATATTACCGAAGCAATGGGCGGCGTATACAACGCACTCTATGTCGGAGGAGTTTTCAGCGAGGAACACCTCTCTGCAAACCTGATGGCAGACTACATGCTCGGTGGCGGCGGTCCTGATGATATCACCGCAAAGAACTGCGATAACTTCATCGACCCGACCGAAGATACCTACGCTGATCTCTGGAAACAGACCTACAACGGTGTCTACAGAACCAATGCAATCATTGAAGCTGTCACCGACGCTGATTACTCAAGCTACTTCAATACCGAGGCAGAAGCAACCAACTTTATAAATACTGCCCTGGGTGAGGCTTATTTCATGAGAGGATTCTTTATGTACAGGGCCGCAAGGTTCTTCGGAGGAATGCCAATCATACCAAAAACAGACTCTCCCCGTGACGTGCCCCGGTCAACATTTACCGAGACTTTTGGCCAGATTGCAGCTGACTTCATCAAGGCAGCCGAGACGATGCCTGAAATCAACCCCCTGACAACTCCGCTTTCAGAGTACGGCCATGCCAACGTCTGGGTTGCCAAGGCATATATCGCGCGCGCTTTCCTGTTCTATACAGGCTATATGACAAACATTGAAGGCCAGGCTACCACCGAACTTCCTCTTCCGGAAGGGGGATCACTTACAAATGCCCAGGTTGTTGCACATCTTGATGATGTAATCACCAAAAGCAAGTATGAACTGACGCCAAAATTTGCCAACCTGTGGCCTTATTCCTATGCAAACACAAGTGCAGGATCCACAGTACTGCCATGGGCAGTAACCGAAAACCTCGCATGGGTCGGTCAGGATGGTCCGAGCTCCACGATAGGTACGGGAAACAAAGAGGTAATGTTTGCTCTCAGGTATGCATTCGGCAACTGGGGATGGACTGAAGGACAGAAGTACAACAACCGTATACCCCTCTTCTTCGGCATAAGGGGTAATTCAATGGTTCCCTTCGCAGAAGGCTGGGGCTGGGGCCCGATCCATTCCGTATTCTTCAATGCATGGTCAAACGACGATCCCAGGAAACTTGCATCAGTTCTCGAAATGGGCAAGGCAGAACAGGGCACAGGCGGATACCAGGCTAACAAGGGTGACCATGAAACCGGCCTGTATAACAAGAAATACTCACACCTGCAGCACGGTGGCGCTGACGGTACAAAAGGCATGTTCTACTATATCTACAAGTGGAACAACGGTGACCCAATGCAGCTTGAAACAGCTCAGGACTTCTTCTATCTAAGATATGCCGATGTGCTCCTGATGCACTCCGAACTTACCGAAACTGCAACAGGAATGAACGCCGTCAGGGCAAGAGTCGGCCTCGATCCGGTGACTTATTCACTTGATAACCTCAAGAAGGAGAGACTATATGAACTTGCATTCGAAGGGCTCAGATGGTTTGACCTGGTCAGGTGGGGCGATGTTGATGATCCTGCCAAGAATTACTTCTCAACTCCCTGTAATGTAATGAACTCAGGAGTTGCTGCAGTCTACACGAATAACTACCGGCCCGAAATAAAGGGACTGGTTCCGATACCTGAATCCGAAATCCGCCTCTCCAACGGTGTCTATACTCAGAACCCGGGCTGGTAGAAGGTGTATTAATAACATGAAATTCATACAGATATGAAAATGAATAAAACAATAGGTCTGATGTTCGGTGTGCTGACAATCTTATTTGCAGCCTGCGAACCGATAGAGAACAGGGATGTTCTTGCGAACAGCTTTGATCCTGATGAGATCCAGCTCGAAGTCATTCAGTCAACACCCGGAGGAAACGAGTTTTCACTTCGGATGAATACCCCGGGAGTGACAGGTTACTGGGACTATCTGATTGACAGAGGATTTACGGACAGGATAGAAAATATTATCTTCCCAATTAAGGGCACAAGCACAATTACATACTATATAACCACGCCCTACCTGGAAAATAATAATATAGACAATGCCAGCTTCATTGCAAAGACTGTTGATGTGACGGTCAACCAGATAGACCATCCGCTGCCGGATGCATATTATAAGCTCGTGGGAGCAAACCTCGAAGGAAAAACCTGGGTTTTTGACGGCGTAGGCGGTGACAACGGACTATGGTGGTACATGACGGATCCGGGCAACTGGGGAGCCGTGTGGTGGAATGCAGCAGGAACATGCTGCCCTCCAGCTGACGCAGCAGGAAAAATAAAGTTTGACCTTAACGGAGGCGCAAACTATACATATTATGCCTCACCTACTGCCGCAGCAGTTACCGGAACCAAATGGTCATTCAGCAAAGATTTTAACAAGATTATCCTGACCGGAGACGCTAACATCCTGGGGTATACAGATGGCGACGGCAAGGTATTCGAAATCAAGGAATTTACCGCTGACCGCCTGACCCTGTTTGTATCTGCCAGCGGACATGGGACCGGCTGGGTGTGGAAATTCAAGCCCGCACCGTGAACAGTATCACGTGAGACTTAATCATAAAGTGCCCGGCTTCAGGCCGGGCACTTTTTTTTATAGTCATTCGGAACCTTCTTCGGAACTGCGGAGCAGTTGATTAATGCAGAAACGTCACATCCCCTACCTTGTCAAAATACTCTCCGTCAGCAAACCTGCCGGTGGCCTTCCAGACATATACACCCTGCGGCGCCAGGTTGCCGTCGCCGAAATAACCGTCCCACCCCTTCTTCAGATCATAACTTTCATAGATAAGCACTCCCCACCTGTTGAAGACCTGGAGCCTGTATTCAATGACATTTTCAAAAAACGGCCTGAAAACATTGTCCATGGACGGGTGTACACCCTCAGTCCATTCTCCTCCCGTAGGACCCGTCCCGTTCCATTTAAAGGCATTCGGGTACTTTATTGTGCCGGTCTTCCACTCAACCACCACAGGTGTCACCATGGCCGCAGAATCAATGCAGCCTTCATGAGTGGAGACCACCAGCGAGACAGTATATGATCCGGGTGATTCATACTTGTGATAAGGATTCTCCTCAGCGGAGGTCTCCCCGTCACCAAACCGCCATAGCCATGATTCGGCAAAGTATGAATAGCTGTAGAAGATCACTATCTGTTCATTGTTCACAACATGTGTCGGATAGGCATCAATTATCGCAGAAGGATTCTGGTATACGGTGACCACACCGTTGTGTACGGACTCGCCGGCAATATTGTGCACAGTCAGTTTCACTATGTAACTGCCCGGAACATAATATGTGTGTGCGGGATTTTCATCGGATGAATACTGTTTGTCGCCAAAATCCCATGTATAGCTCTCCCCGTGAATGCTTTTGTTGACAAACTGCACGGTAAGCGGTGCACAGCCAGGAGCCGCTCCCCCGAAGTCTGCGACGGGCAAAGGAGGCATTGTGACATGTATCTGAACGCTCTGCTGTGCATCACAGCCCCAGCTTTCCGGGGGGACTGAGTAAGTCAGCGTGTGCGTGCCCAGGCCTGCAACGGCAGGATCGAAAATGTTACCGGTAATACCGGGACCTGACCAGTTGCCACCTGTGGGATAGGCAGTCAGCGTCATCGGAGCGCTGTTAAGGAATACTGTTCCGGGGTCATCGATTATTACCGAAGGCAGAGGCATTACTGTTATCAAGGCCGTGTCTGCATCCGAACAGTCTGTGTTCAGTATTGCATAGCTGATTATGTGATTACCCACACCTGCCAGCGCCGGGATGAAGCGGTCACCCACGACTCCGGGGCCGGACCAGACTCCTCCCAGGTCATGGGCGGTAAGAGTTACTGCCGGACTGTCCTCACAGAGGGTATCAACAGGGGTGATAGTGGCATCCGGTGTCGCAACGGTCAGCATAGCCGAATCAAGATCCGTACAGCCGTTTGCATCAGTGATTGAATAGGTTATCCGGTGATTGCCCGACCCGGCAACAGCAGGATAAAAAATATTGCCTGAAACGCCCGTACCTGACCAAACACCCCCCGGGTCACTGGCATGCAGGACTATCACCGGGTCTGTGGCACACGCAATGCCGGTGGTAATTATCGTGGCATCAGGTATTGGATATACTGTGATTACAGTCTGGTCATTGTCGCTGCAACCGTCACCGTTGGTTACACTGTACCTGACAGTATGGTTGCCAGGACCCGCCAGGGAAGGGTCAAAGATATTTCCGCTGACACCGGCTCCTGACCATGTTCCGCCTGCATCGTGTGCCGTAAGTGTAACAGGCGGCGCATTGGCACACATCGGATCAACAGGTGTAATGGTTGCATCGGGGTACGGAACTATCAGTATCCTGGCAGTGGTTACAACAGGCGGATGGTCACCGTTGTCACGGTCATGCGGAGGTCCCGGGATGTTGGGATCATCATAGGGATTGCAGTAGTTCCAGTTACGCAGGGTTACCTCAAAATACTGTCCTACCAGTTTGTCATTGGCAACAAACATTACGTCAGACCAGACTCCCGATCCGGTTACGGGTCCGTGAAGGGTGATTACATTGTCAATGTATGGAAAGGCCCTGTTATGCCCGTCAATTGTGACCGGAATGCCTGTCATTGTGATATCCGTACCGTAAATCCACTGAATCCACCTGGTGTTCACGTTCGGGTTATCCACCTCCTGCGGCGGCACGCAGTTGAACTGCGTCAGGTCCTGAAAGCGGACGTTCGCACTGTTGCCAAAACAGATAGGATATACAACCGGGTTTATATGCATGTGTCCGCCGTTGTGATCGTCGTCATCCCAGACTGTGACAATCTGTTCCTGCGATGATGAGGTGCAGAGTACGCCGTTGACCACGAGAGTTGCCTGGGGATGATAGTTGCAGATGTTTCCGGCTGATGTGTATGTGTTGATTGAAGTGGCTTCGAAGACCCCGGGAGACGTTTCAACAGCCGGAACTGTAACAACATTGCCGTTGTTCCAGTCAAACCTGATGCTGACCGGATAACCGTCATCATTGACACCCGTATAGCTGACGGTCCAGGTGGCGGTCACCGGTGAACACAGCTTATCCGGAGTGATGTTGTTAGCCTTTGAGAGAATTGAACAGTTCTGCCCGAAGACCTGCAACGACAATAACAGTGAAATTATATAGAGGATCCATCTCTTCATGAACCTTTTGACTACATACCCTCGCCGGTGTGTAATGCAAATTGTTAAACGGCCCCTGAGGCTTCAGGGTTACATTCTCCCCGGATATTTATAAAATCTTTTCAGTCAGGGATGGAATATTGATAATGTCTTTATAAACATAGACCCAAATTAGTTGCGTGAATTAATAAGTATATTGATGACATTGGATTTAACTTTGTGAGAATGATATCATAACTCCAAATGACTGGTAAAGAAACACAGTTGCCGAAGGGCATATTCCGGCATATTTACCCTTACCTGCTTGTCATACTGATAATTGGTCTGACAACCCTGGCATGCATACCACTGTCAAATCCCCAGAGCTATCATATAGTTTCCTTCATCCTGTTGTTTGTGGTGGCAATTCTGGCAGTATTTCTGGGTATAGGTCCCGTGCTGCTGGCTTCAACAATGAGTGCCGTCGCCTGGAACTATTTCTTTATTCCTCCCTTCCATACCTTCCATATAGCAAATACCGAGGACAGGCTGATGTTCATCTCTTTCTTCATAATAGCACTTCTGAACGGAATCCTCACAAACCGCATAAGGAGGCAGGAAAGGCTGGTACGGTCCAGGGAAGATGAGACCAATGCTCTGTTTCAGCTTACCGGGGAATTGTCTAAAACGCGAGGCACTGACGGAGTCATGAAGGTTGCAGGGGACGATTTCAGGAAACGCTTCGGGGCTGAAACATGGTTCATCATACAGGACGGAAATAATAACCTGCTGCCTCCTGCTGCTGATGAAGAAAATTCAGGTGCAGATCAGCCAGATCCTGAAATTTCAGGATGGGTTTTCAGCAACCGGAAGAAAGCCGGAAGATATACTGACACAATGAATGATGCAATCCTTACATATTACCCGCTGACAGGCGCAAGAATCAGTCCCGGCGTCGTTGCATTCAAAATTGATGAACACAGGTTCAGAAACAAGGATATATTCTGGGATACCTACTGTACGCATATCTCAAACGCCCTTGAACGGGAGTTCCTTGGGGAGATGGCAATCAAGGCAAGGGTACTTGATGAGTCTGACAGGTTCTACGGCACGCTCTTCAACCTGATTTCCCATGAGTTCAGGATCCCGATTGCTGCAATCATGGGAGCCTCAGATACCCTGATGCTTGCCCAGACATCTGAGAGCAACAGGGAGGAGCTTTACGGTGAAATCTTCAAGGCATCCGCAAGACTTAACCATCTTACGGAAAACCTTCTCAATATGTCCCGTATCGAGAGCGGAAGGATCTCACTCCGTCTCGACTGGCATGATGTGAATGACCTTTTTCACAGGGCCACCCGGAGCCTGAAACAGGAACTGGAGCCATTCCGCCTGGTCATTGCTGTTCCTGATGACATGCCACTGGTCAGGATCGACTTTGCACTCATGGAGCATGTGCTCATCAATCTGCTGCTCAACTCCACCCAACACTCCCGGCCTGGTACGACACTGAACCTGGAAGCTTCATACAGAAGAAATAACCTGATTATCAGAATCTCCGACAACGGACCGGGGTTCCCGCCAGAAGCGCTGCCACGACTTTTTGACAAATTCTACCGTGTTGAAGGCTCTCCTGCAGGAGGTCTCGGACTGGGACTCTCAATAGTAAAAGGCCTCGTCGATGTGCATAAGGGAACTGTTGCAGCAGGGAACAATGACAGCGGCGGCGCACGGTTCACAATCACAATACCATCCAGGCTACCTGAAATGAATCAGTTAAACCTCACAGAATGAATGAAACAAGAACCATACTTATAGTTGACGATGAGGTTCAGATCCGCAGGCTGCTGGAGATCTCCCTCTCCACATACGGCTACAACACCGTTTTCGCCACAAACGGGAAAGAGGGTCTTGTGGCAGCCGCAACCCACAGTCCCGCTCTCATTATACTCGACCTGGGCCTGCCTGATATCGATGGCATGAAACTGTTGCAGAAACTGAGGGAATGGTACACAAAACCGGTGATTGTCCTCTCCGTACGCAGTTCTGAAGAAGATATTATCAATGCGCTGGACAGCGGAGCAAATGATTACCTGACTAAACCTTTCAGGAGCGGCGAGCTCGTTGCAAGAATCAGGGCTGCGATAAGGCTCGGCGAGGAAAAAAAGGACACCCCGCTTATGGAGTTCGGATCTCTGACAATAGATATGCTTAACCATGTGGTACGCAAAAACGGAGAGATAATAAAACTGACCTCCACCGAATATTCATTGCTTACACTTCTTGCGAGGAACTGCGGCAGGGTGCTGACGCATCAGTTCATCCTTAAGGATATCTGGGGCTACGGATACCTCGAACAGACACAGTACCTGAGGGTCTTCGTGGCTCAGCTAAGAAAAAAAATAGAAGATGACCCGGCAAGCCCGGTGTTGCTCATAACCGAATCAGGAATCGGGTACAGGTTCGGTAACTGAGAAAGAACAAGATTAATCACCTCCTGTAAAAACGTTGTTACGGGACATACCCGGAGGTCCCCTCTCTTTATGAAATCTTTATAGTCTCCATCCGATTCTTAATTATATTCTTATGATTAAGGCCGGAACTTTGGGCCGCATTTATTGTGACATTTGATGAGGCTCATAAATCCGGTCCATATTGCAAGGGTTCTTAGCTCTATCCTGCTGATAGAGGCAGCTGCCATACTTTTATGTCTTCCGGTCTCCATAATTTACAAAGAGCCTGCTGGCCCGATTATCCTGTCATCGGCAATCTGCAGTTTCATCGGAGGATTCATGTGGCTGCTGACACGAAAAACAGATACCAGCCAGATCACCACAAGGGATACTTACCTGATAGTTACATCAGCCTGGATACTGATATCCCTGGCCGGGGCACTTCCTTACCTGATTGGAAAGACAATACCATCATTCGTTGATGCGTTCTTCGAAGCCGCATCCGGGCTGTCTACAACAGGCGCATCAATATTGTCAGATGTAGAATCAATGCCCCGTTCCATTCTCTTCTGGAGAAGCCTGACTCACTGGATCGGAGGTATCGGAATAATAGTGCTTGTGATTCTTGTCCTTCCCTCTTTAAAGGTGACCGGCTACCAGCTGTTCAGCCTTGAATCATCAATGAAAGAAAAGATACATCCCCAAACGAAAGGGGTTGTCAACCGAGTTATCCTGATTTACCTTGGTATCACCACCCTTGAGACCATGTTTCTGCTCATTGGAGGGATGGATCTTTTCGACAGCCTGTGCCATTCATTCGGGACTGTTGCCACTGGCGGTTTCTCAACCAGAAACACAAGCCTGGCTGAATATTCACCTTACATTCAATATGTAGTTGCAACATTTATGATTCTGGCAGCCGTTAGTTACGTGGTATATTACCACCTGCTCAGTGGCAAAATCAGTCGTGTAAAGGCTAATGAGGAGCTCTGGTTTTACCTTTTCACCGTAACAGCCGCAGTGACTACAATAACAGTAATCCTCTTTACTGGTACCGACAGAAATTTCAGCCTCTCATTCAGACATGCATATTTCCAGGTTGCTTCGCAAATATCATGTTCCGGATTTGCAACAACCGACTATATGGCCTTCCCGCCGCTGGGTTGGTTCATAATGTTCCTGCTTATGTTTTCAGGAGGTTCTACTGGCTCCACAACCGGCGGTATAAAAATTGCCAGACATCTGATCTTCTTCAAAAATCTAAGTAATTCATTCATCAGGGTGCATCACCCCAATGCTGTCATTCCGGTAAAGCTAAACGGTCATGCGGTGCCGGAAGGAGTTGTAAATCAGACCATGGTATTCATTTCACTCTATTTAGTAACCTTCCTGGCCGGAGTTCTTATACTCCAGATTTCGGGAATTTCAATTCTTGAGTCCGCCGGGGCATCTGCCACTTCAATGGCGGGAATTGGTCCCGGACTGGGCCAATCCGGTAACATGGGAAATTATGCGCACTTCAACCCGGTTGCCAAAATCACAATGACATTTCTGATGATTATCGGTCGACTTGAGCTCATTACATTCATAACAGTTTTTACAAGATCGTTCAGGAGGAGCTGATAGACCGGATCAGAAAAAAATTGTATTTTGATCCCTCTTATCGTATTCAAATTCCTGACAGATGAAAATCCTTGTAAACAATACCGAGCTGAACCTCCAGAACGGAGCAAAGGTGAGGGATGCAATCGCCGGCTATTACAGACACGCAGGGCGAAGAGTTCCTGAAAGACTGCCTGTAGCAGAGGACAAGTTCGGTAATATCGTCGCCCCTGACGGTGCCCTGACCGAGGGGAACTCTCTCTTCATCCTGTCCGGACGTAAAAAGAGAACCCGGATCATCAGGGTGATAGTTGTCATCCTGGCTGCCGGACTGCTTTCTGCCTGCAGCTCCGCGAAGCACACCGGATCCTCTGACGGCCCTGAAAATAGAGCAGAAAGAGTCACCGCATCAGGAAAAGATGCCGGCGATATTCTCCCCGGCATAACCGGTTCCTCTCAACGGCAGGCAGTAATCTTTGCGGTGAATGACATGCATGCCGCCATAGACAATTTCCCAAAACTGGCCTGGATCGTTGACAGCCTCAGAACTGTTTACCCCGACATGCTTCTTGTAGCCGCAGGCGATAACCAGACAGGCAACCCCATAAATGACCAGTATCCCGAGAAGGGATGGCCTGTGATTGACCTGATGAATTCAGTCGGCTTTAACCTCAGCGCTGTGGGAAACCATGAGTTCGATACTGGACCGGCAGGGTTCAGCAACCTTGCCGGTAAGGCGAATTTCGGTTTCATCTGTGCCAATGTTTCAGGAGGGGGGCAACATCCGGTAAAGATGAGTCCCTACAGGATCTTCACCCTTCCCAACGGGCTTAGAATTGCATTTCTCGGGCTGCTGCAACTCGGGCAGAACGGCATCCCGGACAGCCATCCGGACAATGTCAGGGACTTCGCGTTCCGGTCTCCCTTTGAAACTGCACCGGAATACATGTGGCTGAAGGACAGCAGTGACATTTTCATCGCTCTTACCCACATCGGGTTTGAGGAGGATGTTAAACTGGCTGAAACAATGCCGGCGGGAATCGATCTTATAATTGGAGGACACTCACATACAAGGGTTGAGAAGGATCAGATACATAACGGGATTATGATTACCCAGGCTGAAAACAAACTGAAGTACGGCACACTGATCATGCTTACCGTAAGCAGTGACGGAACCGTCAGCAGGAGCATGCGACTTATTGACATCCGGAACTCGAAAAATGAGCAACCTGCCATCCGGGCTATGGTTGACAGATATAATGACAATCCCGTTCTTAATGAGGTGATTGCAACGGCTGCCGATGACTTTTCATCATACGAAGAACTGGGTTACCTGATGGCAGATGCACAGCGTGCGGCTGCCGGGGCAGACATCGCTCTCATGAATCCTGGCGGTGTCCGTATTGACCAGCTTCCAAAAGGCCCTGTGACGATCAAAAACGTCTACCAGCTTGACCCGTTCGGCAATGAACTTGTGGTCACCAAACTGACCGGGGCTGAGATTCTGTCGCTGATGCGCGCTGCCTGGCCGGTTGACGACAACTCGCCCCTCTACCCCTCCGGAATCACTACCGCGGTTAAGATTGATGCGGAAGGCAATCCGGCACAATTCTTAATCATGACAGATGATGGCGCCCTCCTTGACCCGGGCAGAATCTACACCGTTGCCATGAACAGCTACATGACGCAGGTTTACGATTACGGACACGCTGATCCCGGCCAATCGCTCTTCTTTACAACTGCCGATGCACTGATCTCTTACCTGAAAAAGCATTCTGATCTCAGAAGCTACCGGGGTGAAAAAAGAGTAAAGATTACCAGGTAAACAGCCCCCGGCCAATTCAGATCTTCAGAAACTTTGCCTCTATGACTATGCCGTCCTTTATGAGGGTGACAATGTACATGCCCGGCTTCAATTCTGAAGTATTGAGATCGTAAGGCAGCTCAATATCCCTGATCCGCTGATGCTGCCTGCCTGCCATATCCGAAATAATTATCTCGCAATCTGAGACATCGGGGTCAGTTGTCGTAATTGTGATACGGTCCGAAACCGGATTCGGGAACAGAATCAGACCGGAGACATCGGGATTCTCAATATCCGCCACCCCGGTATTGATATGGCTGAATGACTGCTCTGCGGCAAAAGCAGAGCCTTCATAACAGTTGTCAATGCTTTGGACGCTCCATGTGTAGGTTCCTGACGGGAGATTCTTAATCTTCAGGAAATTGTTGTAGCCGGCATTACCGATGCCGACAACTGTCCTTTTGCCTGATTCCAGAGCTGAGGGTGAAATGATTGTATCTGCGACACCGTTCAAATATACACTGTAGGACAATCCGGCAGACGGAGTCTCAAGATCATCAGCCCTGTTCCACCGCAGAATCACCTCATTGCCGTCATCCTCCACCCTCAATACCGAAGGCGCCTTCGGCCCGGTATTCATGACTGGCTGGAAATTCAGATAAAGTGCTATCTGCGGATGCGAAAAGGGATTCTGCCCCTGCACGAGTACATCAAGATCTCCGTCATTGTCATAATCAGCAGCGGTTGAGATGCTTAACTGATCAATCGGAAGAAATGAATTATACTCCCCTTTTACAAAACTCCAGCCAATGTTGTAGAAAATCCTTGTTTTATCAGATTCTCCGTTGACATTATTGGTACCGGCATGGAGTACGTCAAGCATACCGTCATTATTGAAATCGCCCCACTCTGTGGAGACATTCCCGTGCAGGGCCCAAATGCCGGCCTGACCGAGATCAGTGAATGTCTCATTTCCGTTGTTAATGTAAACCCGGGCAATACCCGTACCGTCCGAGCCTGAGCTTCCACCGCAAATTATCAGGTCTGCAAAACCGTCACTGTTACAGTCGCCCCATCTCATCTCCCCGTTATGTGAATCATACTCATTCAGTCCCGCAAGATTCTCAAACAGGACTTTTGAAAATGTTTTGTCGCCGTTATTTTTATAGACTGAAAGGTATGCCGTGTGGTCCGGCTTTGGTTCGTTGGCCATGAAATCAAGGTAACCGTCATTGTTGAAGTCGCCCCAGGGCTTCCTCGACTTGACAATACCGGTCATGTTCTGAATCAATACCGGTTTGAACTTACCGCTGTCAGAGTTTTCTAGAATAACAGCCTGGATGGCATTTGTTGTCTGATGTTCCCCGGTTATCAGTATGTCCGTATCCCCGTCGTTGTCATAATCTGCAAATGAGGGGGCCCGCCGGAAGGGGTCAATTGTCAGCAGGCTGTCACAACGGATATTCAGGAACGTACTATCGCCGTTGTTCTTATAGATCCACATCTTGGGCTTCAGCTGATCAAATTTAACAAGGAATATATCATGTAACCCGTCATTGTCATAGTCAAACCAGTTTGCGGAACCGAAATTAAGATATCCTGAATATATATTCGGCAGCGGGATCTTAAGTTCTGTAAGTGTGTCGGCTTCGTTTACAAGTATCCGGGTGTACCTGAGATCGTAGTAGCCGCTATCTCTTTCATAAACCATCAGGACATCCAAATCACCGTCGCGGTCAAAGTCTGCCCACTCCGCCTGGTGTCCCCGGGTATAATCAAGAATCATCTTTTTCGTAAACGGAGGAGGATAGGTCTTCACGGTGTCAGCAGGAGTATATTCCGACGAAGCCGAGCAGTTGTATGCCGTAACCCGGAAAATATATTCGGTTTCAGCCTTCAGGCCGTCAATAATGCATGATGTTGAATCAGTTCCGACTCTCTTTATCTCATAGAACCCGGCAGGCCTGAAATAAGGAATACTGTCCCAATACATCTCCACAACAAATCCCTCCTCAAAAAGGGAGTTGTCGTGCCATCGTAGTTCAACCTTCGTATCACTGACAGGCAATGCCTCCAGCGGTTCCGGAACCTCAGGGACGGTTCCGCTGATCTCGAAACTTCCAGAAGCCGTGAAGTCTGATGCCATACCAGAGTTATCGACAGCCTGTACGGACCATGAATAAATGCCATCCTCAAGGCAACGGATATCATAAAAGCATTTAAACCCGGCATTGCCGTTTCGCAGAACATATCTGAAGCCAGTGATTGTATCGGCATTCGGAGATGCAGAAAAAGACTGGTTGTCCTTATTGATGTAGACATTGTAGGAAATGGCTGCAGCCGGTGTTTCCGCATCAGATGATGGATCCCACGAGAGCCTCACCCTGTTGAAATCCACCTCGGACCTGAGATTAGCCGGAACAGAAGGGGCAGCATTGACTTTTGCGGGGTCATCTTCCACAAGCATGTTCTTCAGAACAGCCATACCTGCTGATCCTCCGGCGGCAGAGAGCAGAACATCATTGTCTCCGTCACCGTCGTAATCGCCGGTGCAAATATATCTGGTCTCCAAAGTACTGATCTGCTCAGTCTGCGCCAGGGTGAAATCTCCGCTGCCATTATTCAGATAAAACTGAATATAGTATACCCCCCCTGTGTCAGCATGCCCTACAAAAACAATATCAAGGTCACCGTCGTTATCCAGGTCGGTGAAACTCCCCCCGGAGGCAGTGGTAATATCCTTGACATATTCGAAGTTCCCGTTGTCGTTATTCCTGTAAAGCTCAGCAAAGGATGCTGAGGTTAGTAATGAGAATATCACGATGTCTTCAAGGCCGTCATTGTTATAGTCGCCGGAGATGATATTCCAGGGCCTGTTTTCAGTATAACTGAACGAATATTCATTGAAACCGGTGCCGTTATTGATATAGATAAAACTTGACGAGGGATCAACATACTGTTCGCGGTGGATTCTGAGGATATCCTGCATCCCATCATTGTTCATGTCAATCCATCGGGTCCACTCCTCATAGACATTGTCAAACACCAGGTAACCGTAAAGGTCTTTGTATGGATCATACACCGAAAGCCCTTTTAGTATCTCTTCTGATCCGTCATTGTCAAAATCCGCAAAACTGATCCTGGGTTGACCCACTCCCGCAACGTTGAAATCCTTCTGAACCCCCGTAAAAGCTCCGTCCCGGAACTGGGTGAATTTCAACGTGCTGTTTTCAATAGCAACCGGCACAAGCTCGGGTACATTGTCCCTGTTAATGTCAGCTGTGGAGACCAGCCCTTCCGTGTCGATCCAGACACCGTCAGGGATAACAAGGATGCTGTCATAGACTCCGTTGTCGTTGTTCCTGAATACAACCAGTTCCCTGGAATTACCCTCCGGGGTGGAGTAGACTCCCCAGGCACAGATGTCGTAATCATTATCCCGGTCAAAATCAATCAGATGAATCTGTGAGCCCGAGAGCCGTGACCATAATCCATCAACC
>JAEYZD010000151.1 GCA_023430725.1 Bacteroidota bacterium
GAGTCATGCTTTCCGTTCCTGAGGGATTTATAATGTACTGAAGATCAGGCTGCAGGAAGATATTTCCATTGATGTGAGCCTTGTATGTCAGCTCAATTACAGTCTCAGCACCGGTACTTCCGGTGAAACGTCCCGATGTTAATGCAAGCCCTGCAATGTCATTGTTTCTGCCCCTTACAAGACCCCTTATATTGACGCCCAATGAACCTGACAGGTCAATGTAACTGTCAGCCGAGGGTGTGTAGGCGGCCTGCACAAAGAGCCATGTTGCACGGTTTCCTGTTGCCCACAGCTGCTGGTCTGCAATGACATATCCGCCTGGCGTCGGCCGGCATGGCATGTCTGAAAGATCACGATTGAAAATCCTTTCAATGATATGGTTATGCGAAAAGATCCCCAGCCTGTATTCCCCGCTGAGACTTCCTATGGTTGCAGTCTGGCGGTATTCAAGCAATGCGAGCACTCCGTCTCCCCTGTCAAACTTCCAGCGGGTATTGAAAGGGTTGTCTTCAAAAGGGACGGGACGACCGTCAAAAAGAGCTGCAGCGATCGATCCGGACCCGGTTATCTGCCAGACAACAGTCAGTCCCGGCGCTGTCAGGGGAAAGATGGGAGCCGGGAAGTTCCCCGATATCACCGGGTTAATGCCGAATGAGCTGTTGAGGTAGAGCCCGCCGCATTCCGATACGGCAAAACCTGAATTCAGCTCCTGCAGTCCCGCTTTCAGCACAACAGAACCAAATTGCAGACTGATCCAGAGCTCCATGAGAAATGTGTGATTGCCTGCTTCGATGTTCGATGAAATCTGGGTATCACCAAATAAGTCTGACGATGGTGTGGCTCCGTGTGTATGAGCAGCCCTGAAGGCAACAGATCCGTTTTTCCATAATCCAGCCTTCTCTGTGCTGAGGGTTGCATTCACCGATGCCATCCCAAGGTAGGCCGTGCCACGTTTAAGCCCGCCACTGACTGACATTGCCATGTCACCAATCCACGAAGCACCGGCCTGAACAGGGGATTCCTGCTTTACAGGCACACCGGTGGAGTAGGCCGGGGTACAAATTGCAAGCAAAAGAATCGTCAGTCTGGAAAATTTCAAATTCATCATATCACATCAGTCTCATGACGGCACAAAAATACCTGGACCACAACTGACGTGAAATCCCCAAAAATTATGAATCAGAGGTTCTGCATCATCAGAATTGATGACGTCTGAAGAAAAGAATTCAGGGAGTGATACTACCTGGAGTAATGTATTTTTTTACTACGGCATAGATTGTCAGGCCGGAAACAGACCTGATCCCAGTTTTAACGGAGAGGTTCTTCCTGTGACTTATTACCGTGTTTGTGCTTATGTGCAGCTCTTCAGCGATCTCCTTTGTTGCCATGCCGGCAGCGAGCAGCTTAAGCACCTCTATCTCCCTGTCTGTCAAGCCCGCATCAGGCTGGCCACCCTCCTGTTTGCGGCGGACCGTTGTGTTATCCCCGCTGATCGCGGAGACGATTTTCTCAACCGGATCGTTTACAGTAATGATATCGTCGAACTGTGAAAGGATGCTGTCATCAAAAAAAGCATACACAAGAGCTATGAGCCTGGTTGCCGGCGATGCGTTACGCAAGGACTGAATGGACTTAACATTTCCCTGAATCAGAGCGGGATTGATTATGACAGCCTCCGCATCCCGGAGAGTCACAAGTCTCATGACATCATCGACAGACTCCGAGCGGGTCAGCACCAGTCCCCGGCCGGAATTGGCAGCAACGGCGTAAAGGCCGCGGAACAGCATCACAGAGGGCTCTGCCACGATAATATTGCGTTCGCTCTTCACCGTGATTCCCTTAGTTTGTCTTCCATGCAGGCAACAAGCGGAATAAGAATCTGTTCCTCTATCCTGGAGTGTATTCTGAGATCATGCTCCAGTTCATGCAGCCTGAAAAGCAGGCTTCTGCGAACCTGCTGACCCTCCCTCAGAGGCAGGTATTCGATCAGCAGATTCCTGAGATCGTCAAGCTTCTCTTCAATGTCATCATGATGGTCCCTGTACTCCGCCACCGAGTAATCACTTCCGGCCTGAGACTGCGCGGTGCCTGTAATCCGTTCATGCAGGTTCATGATATAGGGAAAAACCGTATGCTCCTCATAGTCAAAGTGATTTCTCACTTCGGCCAGGTATTCAGTGAAGAACCTCTCTATCATGAGTATTTCACCGGTCTCGCTGTCACGGTTCATCCGGCTGATAACATCAGTTATGCCCGGGTAAACTTCTTCCGAGTAGAAACGGTGACTGTTCTTCAGGTACCTTATGATTGTGTGCGCCTCTGCCCCGGTGAAAAGAATATCCACGACATGCCCGGGATCGCCATACAGTCTGACAAGGGTAAGTAGGAGCTCAGTATCGATGCCATATTCTGAAGCCACCTGCTCCAGCGATTTCTCCTGAAGGGGAAGGCCTATTTCCAGATGTTCAAGCAGAAGCAGCAGAAACGGATTCTCAGAGACCGCTTCAGACAGTCTTGTCCCCTCTGTTATGTTCAGTTTTCCGGTCATTGATTTTTTTTGTTCTTATCCGGGGATCCCGGCACATGCTGAACAGTCTGCCGTAAAACCTCTCCCCGAAGATAACCATTACGGGAGCCATTTGTTTACATCGGACCCACAGTAACAATAAAAAAAAGTCCCGCCGGGTGGGCGGGACAAAGGTCATTAAATGTACATTATATTGTTAACTATGCAAGTCTTACATTAACGGCATTTAATCCTTTCTTACCCTCCTGGAGGTCAAATGTTACTTCGTCATTCTCCTTGATCTTGTCGATCAGGCCAGTTGAATGCACAAAATACTCTTTCGATGAGTTGGCGTCTTTAATGAATCCAAAGCCCTTGGAAACATTGAAAAATTTAACAATTCCTTTATTCATGAATGATGATTTTTATTTGGGTGCAAAGGTAAACGAGTTTTTGACATATTTATGATTTCACCCGGAAAAAATCAGGGTAAAAAACGAAAGATTTCAGTTAATTCTTCCAGAAGGCACGGGTGAACAGGGCGATTATGGTAAAAATCTCGAGACGGCCGATTATCATCAGCATCACCATTGCCATCTTGGCTACCGGGTTGAAATGTGCAAAGTTGCCCATGTTTCCGGAAGCACCCATGCCAGGCCCTACGCATGAAAGTGCTGTAGCAGAGGCTCCTGCAGCTTCAATCGCAGGGATGCCTGTGATCGTTATCACCAGCATCCCGCAGATGAATATTACCAGGTAAAGCTGAATAAAGACAGTCATCAAGCTGTTGATATTGTCAGGAACAACCTGCCCGTTCAGTTTCACGGGCACAATTGCGTTGGGATGCTGAAGCTTTACCGTGACATTGCGAAGGTTCTTGAGAGTTATCAGATGACGGGCCATCTTGATGCCACCGGTTGTGGAACCGGTAGAGCCCCCTGCAAAAATCAGCAGGAATATCAGAACCAGGGCAGTCTGGGGCCATACAGTGTAGTCTGTGGTGGCAAATCCTGTTGTTGAAATTGTTGATACAACCTGGAAGAATGAGTGCCTGAATGACTCCGCAAAGTTCATCCCTGTGCCTGTATAGAGCACCATTGTTACTGAAACCACCGCAGCGGTCGTAAAAAAGACATAAAACCATAGCTCTTCGTTCGACCTTACCCTCGAAAAGTTTCTTTTAAGGATGAAATAGAACACCACGAAGCTGGCAGCAGAAAGGAACATAAAAATCCCCAGTACGTACTGTATATAAGGTGAGTAACCTGCGATACTCGTGTTCTTTGTTGAGAATCCTCCGGTGGCCACCGTCCCGAAGGCATGGCATATGCTGTCAAAGAGATCCATCCCTCCTGCCGTCAGAAGCAGAACAAGCACCAGTGTCAGAAGAAGATATATCATCAGAACTGCTGAGGCAATCGATTTTGTCCTTGGCAAAATTTTCTCCTTGAGGGATGATTCGAGTGAGAAGAGGCTGTACCCGCCCACTTTGAGTGATGGCAGGATTATAATGACAAGAAGTATGATGCCAATACCTCCAATCCAGTGGGTCAGGCTGCGCCAGAAGAGCACTGATTTGGGAAGACTCTCCACATCTGTCAGAATGGAGGCGCCGGTTGTTGTATAACCTGAGACGCTTTCGAAAATCATGTTTGTATAACCGTGCATCACTCCGCTGTATACGAAGGGAAGAGTACCCGAAAGGACCAGCACTAGCCAACCGAGGGTTACGCTCAGGTAACCTTCCCTTGTTGTTACCTTGTGCTGAAGAGGGCTGTCAGTCATCCGGAAAAGAAGGGAACCAGGAATGAGTGCCGTGACAAAGGAGAGCAGGAAAGGGCTTACCGGTTCCGAGTAAATCAGAGCAACCGGCAGGCAAAGCAGGAACGAGGCAGCAGAGATCAGCAGGATAAGCCCAATAATCTTAAATACGGATCTGAAATCAATGGTGTTCATCCCACCTGGTATGTGCAGGACCGGGAGTACTTATCCCGGTTATGGTGATTCCGGAGCGACTCGAACGCTCGACCCACAGCTTAGAAGGCTGTTGCTCTATCCAACTGAGCTACGGAACCATGCCTCGGTTCAAAAAACCGCGGCAAATATAAACAGATTTTTCCGTTTGACAACAGTGATTCTCACCCGGCCCGGTGATCAGGCGGTCTTCATCCAGTTGACCAGTCCCTTCTTCTCTATGATCGCCTTCAGTTCGGGCGGCAAAGGTTCAAAGGTGAACTGCCTTGATCCTACCTGAAGAGTCCCCCTGTCAAAATCGATTTCAACGGCGTCACCCTGGCTGTAAGCCTCCACTGCCTCCTTGTGGACAATGAGCGGCAATCCCTGGTTGATTGACGAACGGTAGAAGATACGGTTTACTGATTTGATTATCACCGCCCTTATGCCGAGGTGAGCAAGCCCTACCGAAGGATGCTCGCGAGAGCTGCCGCAGCCGAAGTTTTCGCCTGCCATGATTATGTCACCCGGCTTCGCATTGCTGCTGAACGAGGGATCGAAATCCCCGAAAAGCAATGGAAGTATTGCAGCTGCATCCGAACTCATGACGCTGTATGTATGCTTGCCTGCAAACATCTGGTCAGTGTTCAGGTTGTCCACATCGGCGTAGTTCCATACAATGCCTGCTCTCCGGTTTTCTCCATCACTGATTGTGTTTGTCCTGCTCTGTGGCGGATTGAACGGGAAAAGTTCGTCGCCCTTCACAATCCTCGGGTCAGTTATCACGCCTGTGATTGCGGAGGCTGCAACGGTTGCAGGAGATGCAAGATAGATTGATGCCTCCTTGTTTCCCATCCTGCCGAGGAAATTGCGGTTGGCAGTCGAAATAACGGTATGCCCTGAAGCAGGAATCCCCTGTCCTGTACCCAGACAAGGTCCGCAACTGGGGCTCAGAATATTGGCTCCTGCTTCAATCAGGTCGGTTACCAGTCCCTCCCTTATTGCCTGCAGGTAGATCTCCTTTGACGCGGGGATTATATGAAGCTGGAATCCAGGCT
>JAEYZD010000175.1 GCA_023430725.1 Bacteroidota bacterium
ACCATCAGGTTTGAGGTTGACGGGATCGAGCCATTTGAACTTGATTACGGCACCGGTGAATGCGACGATGTTGCCACTCTGTCGCGCGGTGATGAATCAAAGGAGATCACCCTGCATTACTGGCATCCGAAATACAGGGATAACAGGTGACTTTCTCTGCCTGATGCCGGTCATCACAAAGGACCGGACGCAGGTAACAGATAAAAAAATCCCGGTCTGCCTTCTGGCGGACCGGGATTCTTTTTGTGATCTCATTGCATCACGATGCCTTCAGTATCTGCATGTCAACCCTTTCCAGCTTATGGGCTGCATAGTCAGGCGTGACTGTGAATTCCTTCGTGTCACCTGAGGGAAGTTCAAACATTGCATCTATCATGATGGCTTCGCATATAGCCCGGAGGCCCCTGGCACCGAGACGGAACTCCACCGCCTTGTCAACGATATAGTCAAGAGCCTCGGTGGTGAAGCTGAGCTCAATGCCGTCCATTGCAAAAAGCTTGATATACTGCTTTGTGATTGCGTTTTTCGGCTCGGTGAGGATGGCTCTCAGCGCCTTACGGTCAAGCGGGGAGAGGTGCGTCAGCACCGGCAGACGGCCTATGATCTCGGGAATCAGCCCGTAGGCCCTCAGATCCTGCGGGGCAATGTACTTCAGCAGATCATCCTTGTCATAGCGGTCGCGTGAACGGCTTGCGGTGTACCCCACGACAGTCGTGTTAAGCCTGTGCGCAATCTTCTTTTCAATTCCCTCAAAGGCGCCGCCGCAGATGAATAGTATGTTCTTCGTATCCACCGGAATCATCTTCTGCTCCGGGTGCTTCCTGCCCCCCTGGGGCGGCACGTTCACAACGGAGCCTTCGAGTAGCTTCAGCAGACCCTGCTGAACACCCTCGCCCGACACATCCCTCGTTATTGACGGATTGTCACCCTTGCGGGCAATCTTGTCCAGTTCGTCAATGAACACAATACCCTTCTCCGCAGCCTTGACATCATAGTCGGCATTCTGCAGCAGCCTCGTCAGGAGACTCTCGATATCCTCACCCACGTAACCCGCCTCGGTAAGCACCGTGGCGTCAACGATTGTGAAGGGCACATGGAGCATCCGTGCGATGGTACGGGCCAGCAGGGTCTTGCCCGTGCCGGTCTCCCCGACCAGGATGATGTTTGATTTTTCTATCTCAACATCTTCACTGTCAGCCTTCTGCATCAGCCTCTTGTAGTGGTTGTATACAGCTACAGAGAGTATTTTCTTTGCCCTGTCCTGCCCGATGACGTACTGATCGAGGAATGTCTTTATCTCATCCGGCTTGCGGAGCTTGAGACTGTCAATGTTAAAAGAAGATTTGCCTCCCAGCTCCTCAACCATTATATTGTGAGCCTGCTCAATGCAATGATCGCATATGTGGCCCTCAAGACCGGCGATGAGAAGGGTTGCCTCTTTCTTTGTGCGTCCGCAGAACGAGCATTTGTCCATCAGGAGATGATTAGTTCTTGATTTTTGTAAGGACCTCGTCGATCATGCCGTATTCCTTGGCTTCAGGCGCAGTCATCCAGTGGTCACGGTCTGCATCCCGTTCCACTTTTTCGAGCGGCTGACCGGTATGGTAAGCGATGACCTCATAAAGCTCCTTCTTGATCTTCAGGATCTCCTTGACAGCTATCTCAATGTCTGAAGCCTGACCCTCGGCACCACCCATCGGCTGATGTATCATGATGCGTGAATGCTTCAGTGCCGACCTCTTGCCTTTCGTTCCGGCGGTAAGCAGTACGGCGCCCATTGATGCGGCCATGCCGGTACATATTGTGGCCACATCGGCCGAGATGTACTGCATTGTGTCATATATGCCCATCCCTGCATGGACCACTCCGCCGGGAGTATTGAGATAGATCTGAATGTCCTTGCCCGGATCTGACGAATCAAGATAGAGCAACTGTGCCTGGATGATGTTGGCAACATAATCGTCCACCGGAAGACCGAGGAAGATGATGCGGTCCATCATAAGACGTGAAAAGACGTCCATCGAAGCCACGTTCAGCTGACGTTCCTCGATGATGGTGGGAGAGATGTATCCGTTGCTTGCCGAGATATAGCGGTGCATTGTGAGACTGCTGATACCGAAACGGTCAGCAGCATATTTTTTAAAATCCTTGCTATCTGACATGATTGTTTGTGTTGGTGAATTTCAAATATACGAAATTATGGCCTTAGAGGTTTCACTTCTCAGTGAACAGGTTGTTGAATTCCTCAGGGGTCACCTGCTTTTCGTCAACCTTGACGAGGTCAATTATTATGCTGAGAACCCGTGTGTCAAGCACTTTCTCTGCTATCCGGCGGGCATCATCCTCCTTCTTGAGCATATCCCTGGCAAATGAAGTAACCTGTTCATCAGTTGCATAATAAAGACCGTACTGGGAGAACTGTGCACGGGTGAAATCCTTAGCTTCTGCGAGAATCTCCTCATCAGTGATCTTCACATCATTGTCCTTTGCCACCCTGTTCTTGATGAGCTGCCAGCGGAGATCATCGCGGAAATGACTCCAGTCTTTTTCGATATCCTCGGCAGTGGTTTTCTCATTCACTTTCAGAAGCCACCTCTTAAGAAACTCCTCGGGCAGTTCGAACTGCATCTTTTCCAGGGCCAGTTTACGGGCATCGGTATGAAGCCTGTATTCAGACTCACGCCCGAAGAATCCCCTGATCTCTTCCCTGACCTTTGCCTCAAACTCTTCGGCTGAAGTGACAGTGCCCTCACCGTATACCTTGTCCCACAGTTCCTGGTTGTTTTCAGCAGGGGCGAAGCGTGAAACCTCGCGTACCGTGATTGTATATGTCCCGTTCAGATCCTTAACCTCCTCCTTCTGCTTCTTGAGCAGGCCGGCTATCTCATAGTCATTCGGAAAGGCCGTGCGAATGTCAAAACTTACGGTGTCGCCGGCAGTTTTTCCAAGGAACTCCTTTTTCAGTTCTTCGTCCTTGACAAGGTCCACGGAAAGGGTGGCATCCTCATTCAGAGCGGTTCCGTCTTCCGAAGTGATGGTCCCCTTGAGAAGGTCCTTCTCCTGGGACACGTCAGAGATTACAAATTCTCCGAACCTGCGCGCGTAGTTGTCAACATAATCGGCAACCATCTTGGTGTCAGGCTCTATCTGGTAACGTGTAAGCTTCTGCTTTTTGTTGAGATTGAAGTCAAACTCCGGGGCAAGGCCGAGTTCGAAGGTGAAACTGAACTCTTCCGACTTGTCGGGCTCAAATGAGTGGCTGTCATGCTTCGGGAGCGGATCACCAAGAATATCCAGCTTCTCTGTGCTGATATATTCTGATAGGCTGTCTGAGACTATTTTATTAATCTCGTCTACAAGAACCGTGGTTCCGTAGAGTTTTTTTACCATCTGAAAGGGAACGTGGCCGGGGCGGAATCCCTTAATGCTGGCTGTCCTCCTGTATTCCCTGAGTTTTTTTTCTACCTTCTCTTCGTAGTCGGCCTTAACGATATCAATTCTGACTGTTGCGTTCAGCGCGTCAATGTTCTCTCTGGTGACATTCATATTATAATAGTTTACTGTCGGTTTAAAAAACCGCCTTGACCTCCGTGCGATGCCGGAGTGTCAGTGCGGTTCAGTTACCTGGTGCGGATGAAGGGACTCGAACCCCCACGCCCTGAGGCACAAGATCCTAAGTCTTGCTCGGCTACCAATTACGACACATCCGCAAAAAGTGGTGCAAAATTAGTAAAAATTACGAACCGGCCAAAGTGACACGGTGAATTTACCTCCTGAGTTCGAAGTTCTTACCGAGATAGACATTTCTTACCTGCTCATCGTCAGCAAGCTGTGAGGCCGTGCCCTGCTTGAGGATCTTTCCCTCGAAGAGGAGATAGGCCCTGTCTGTTATAGTAAGAGTCTCGTGTACGTTATGGTCGGTGATGAGGATGCCTATATTCTTGTCTTTCAGGTGAGAAACAATCATCTGGATATCCTCCACCGCGATGGGGTCAACCCCTGCGAAGGGCTCATCGAGCAGGATGAAGCTTGGCTTGAGGGCCAGGGCGCGTGCTATCTCGGTTCTGCGACGCTCGCCACCGGAGAGCTGTATGCCCAGGCTCTTGCGTATGCGCGCCAGCCCGAATTCCTCGAGGAGCGACTCCAGCCGCTCTTTTCGCTCCTGTTTCGTCATGTCAGAGAGCTCCATGACCGCCATCAGGTTGTCCTCCACGCTCAGCTTGCGGAAGACCGATGCCTCCTGCGCCAGGTAACCTATCCCAAGACGTGAGCGGCGGTACATCGGGAAATCGGTTATCTCGGTGCTGTCAAGCAAGATGTGTCCTCCGTTGGGGCGTATAAGTCCCACTATCATGTAGAAGGTTGTAGTCTTGCCGGCACCGTTGGGTCCCAGAAGGCCCACTATTTCGCCCTGCTCCACCTCGACGGAGACCTCATTGACAACTGTCCGGGTCTTGTACCTTTTGACAAGGTCTGTTGTATGGAGTTTCATATATCTGCTCTTTTGCGCCGGTTATCTGTTATCTGTTGCTTCAAATTCTCCATTGACTGCCGGAACTGCCTCAACCATCTTTATATTGCCCGGTTTCTGTCCTTCCGCTCCGGCAGACAAAGATACACACTTCTTTTTCAGTTTGCGGCTGCGGCTTCCGCGGCGTCATCCTCGGCCCTTTTCCTGACTACCCTGGCCGCTATGAATATACTTACCTCATATAGCAGGAGCAGGGGAATCGATACAAGAACCAGGCTGAAGACATCAGGCGGGGTGATCACCGCGGCCAGCACCAGTACCAGCACAATGGCGTGCCTGCGGTACTTTCGCAGGAAATCAGGAGTGACAACGCCAATCCTGGCAAGGAAGAAGATAACAATGGGCAGCTCAAAAGTAATCCCGGCGGAGAGGGCCACCGATGTCACGGAGCCTATGTACGAACTGATGTTTATCTGGTTTGCAACTATGTCACTTACCCTGTATGAACCAAGGAAGTTGATTGAGAGCGGAGTAATGATGAAGAATCCGAATGCCACGCCGGTCAGGAAAAGCAATGAAGCCATCAGAACAGCGCCGCGGGCATACTTGCGCTCCTTCTCGTACAATGCCGGCCGGAAAAATGACCAGAACTCCCAGAAAACATAGGGAAAGGCGAGTATCAGCCCTGCAACCAGCGAGATGTTGATGTGCGTTGTGAACTGCCCTGACATCTTGATGCTGATAAGCTCAACCGGATCCTGGTTTATGCAGAGCGCCGGAACATTGACGAGATCAGCCAGGCGGCAGAGAAGTCTGTTCGTTATGAAATCCGGATTATTGGGTGCCAGAATTATACTGTCAAAGATTATATTCTTGAAGACGAATGCCACTATTGCCCCCACGACAACAGCAACCAGGGCCCTGATGATATGCCATCGCAGCTCCTCCAGGTGCTGGAGAAACGTCATCTCACCTTCCTCACTGCTTCTTTTCGCTTTGCTTCTGAGGGCCATGCCTGCGTCTGCTTTGAAGGGTGTAAACTTACATAAAATCACCCGAATTTGAATCGCCCTGCGAAAATCTGACTCCGTATAATATTTATCTCAGGGATGATAAAAAGATTTGATATGTATTTTAAATTAAGTTAAATTTGAAATAAGGGGAATATGTTGAACAAAGATCGCTTAACTTGTTATTGATATTATAACCGTAAAAAAATTGGGGGAGAGAAATTATCATCATGTATACTGATGCTTCCATACACGACTACCTTAAGAGGTATTTCGGGTTTGACACATTCAAGGGCAACCAGGAACCTATTATAAGAAGCGTTCTTGATGGGAATGACACATTCGTGCTTATGCCCACCGGTGGAGGCAAGTCGCTCTGCTACCAGCTTCCGGCCGTCATGATGAAGGGTACGGCTGTGGTTATCTCCCCGCTGATAGCGCTGATGAAGAACCAGGTTGACGCGATGCGCAACTTCAACACAACTGACGACGTGGCCCATTTCCTCAATTCATCGCTGACCAAGACAGCCATCACAAAGGTCAGGCAGGATGTGATGCAGGGAAATACAAAGCTCCTGTACGTGGCCCCGGAGTCGCTCACCAAGGAGGAGAACATCGAATTCCTCAAGAGCATAACGGTTTCGTTTTACGCCGTGGATGAGGCACACTGTATCTCGGAGTGGGGACACGACTTCAGGCCGGAGTACCGCCGGATAAGACCCATAATTGATACGATAGCACGGGCGCCGATAATCGCGCTGACTGCCACCGCGACGCCAAAGGTGCAGCATGATATCCTCAAGAACCTCGGCATTTCTGACGCGGAAGTATTCAAATCGTCATTCAACAGGCCAAACCTTTATTACGAGGTCAAGGCCAAGCAGGATGCCACCCGCGAGATCATCAAGTACATAAAGAATAACGCTGGCAAATCCGGCATCATCTACTGCCTCAGCCGCAAGAAGGTTGAGGAACTGGCCGAGACACTGAAGGTCAATGACATCAAGGCGCTGGCTTATCATGCCGGGATGGACTCTGCCACACGCACAGCGAACCAGGACAAGTTCCTGATGGAGGATACGGATGTGATCGTGGCTACGATTGCATTCGGGATGGGGATTGACAAGCCCGATGTCCGCTACGTGATCCATTATGACATGCCAAAAAGCCTGGAGGGTTACTACCAGGAGACGGGTCGCGCCGGACGTGACGGGGGAGAGGGCAGATGCATCGCCTACTACAGCTACGATGACATTGTCAAGCTGGAGAAATTCATGCAGGGGAAGCCTATCGCTGAACAGGAGATTGGCAAACAGCTTCTGCTGGAGACCGTTTCATATGCCGAGTCGTCAACCTGCCGGCGCAGGATACTGCTTCATTACTTCGGGGAGGAATATAAGCAGGAGAACTGTGAAGCCTGCGACAACTGCCTGCATCCCAAGACTCAGTTCGAAGGGCAGGACTATGTTGTGAACATGCTTGAGACGGTGCTTGCCGTCAAGGAGAAGCACAAGGCTGACCATATTGCCAAGATCCTTGCCGGGACTCTGAATTCCGCCATCAAGTCCTACAAGCACCACAAGCTGGAGACCTTCGGCATAGACGAGGAGAAGGACGAGCGGTTCTGGAATATGGTGATACGCCAGGCGCTTATCAACAAGCTGCTTAACAAGGATATAGAGAACTACGGGTTACTCGGGCTGACTCCGAAGGGACATGAATTTATGGATAATCCGGTAAGTTTCATGCTCAATGAGGATCATGACTATACGGACACCGAGGATGAGGAGGCCTCTTTCGGTGCGCGTACTGCTGCAGCCGATGAGGAGCTGCTGAGCATCCTGAAGGATCTGAGGAAGAAGATCTCGAAGCAGGCCGGTCAGCCACCATACAACATCTTCCAGGATCCCTCGCTGGAGGAGATGGCCATACAGTACCCGATAACCCTTGAGGAGCTGCAGAACATCACCGGGATTGGTGCCGGCAAGGCGCAGCGTTACGGCAGGGAGGTCATTGAGGTGATCAAGAGCTATGTGGCTGACAAGGAGATCATCAGGCCCCAGGATATGGTTGTAAAGTCAGTTGTCAACAAGTCAGGTCTGAAGGTTTACATCATTCAGAGCATCGACAGGAAGATGCCGCTTGAGGACATCGCGGATGCCAAGGGAATTGAGTACGACGAGCTGCTGTCAGAGATAGAGGCCATAGTTGGCAGCGGTACGAAGCTGAATATTGATTATTATATAGATACTGTTATTGACGAAGACCGTCAGCAGGACATATACTCGTTTTTCATGGAGGAGGCTGAGACTGGTACTCTGGAAGAGGCGGTGAAGGAGCTTGCTGGTGAGTTTGAGGAGGAGGAGATACGCCTGGTGCGTATCCAGGTGCTGGCGGAGGGGAACTAGGGCAGTCGGAAATCTTCAGTCTTCAGTCACCGGTCCTCAGTTGGCAGTCTTCAGTCATTCTGATGCTCGATGAGCATCTGGAATTGCAGAGGGCAGTCCCACATCAGATCTGGGCAGGTCTTAGACCTGCAAGAATTGGGATACAGAACGTTGTGGTTTACGATGGCTGAAGGCCATCAGGAACTCTAACAGCCCTGCAGTTCCCTGCACCCTGCCTCATTTACCGGCGAACCTTCGTGATGACGGAAACATACTCATCACCCATACCACCATAAAATAGAAGGGATACAGGAGCTCTGAAACAATGAATTGTATCACCCGCATGCGGTTCCCTCTCTTTTTCATCTCCCCGCTGATCAGCAGGTAATCGGGTATGGCTTTTATCCCGTACATGGCGGCAGCCAAGGGAACATATGCAGCTGAAAAGCATGAAGCTACCGCGGCGGCGGTGACGGCGGCGTTGCACGCCGCCGTGGCTGCGGCGAGGGTGAGAGTCTGCGGGCTCCGCAGGTGCGTGGCTTTTGATGCCCAGCGTGCGCGCTGCCTCAACAGAGCCGCAGCCGTGACCGCTCCGGCGGTCTCCACCGCCGCCGCGCTGCGGCCGTCATGCCTGGCGGCCCCGCCGCCACGCATGACGGCCTCCAGCAGGAACATGTCATCGCCCGACGGTAAATCCTCCCGCAACTCACCTGCATGACGCAGATATACCTCCCGGCGGAACGACATGTTTGCCGCATTGCACATCACCGGACAACCTGCCTCAGCCGCCGCCTCTGTGACAGCCTGCAATGCCGCAAACTCATAAGCGCCGAACTGCGGCCAGAACCCTCCGCGCGGCTTCTGAACCACCGGGGCAAGAACCATATCCGGGCCTTCAGCAGCGTACCAGGTGGCATGCGTGCGTACCCATGCAATCCCGACTCTGCAGTCTGCGTCAGTAGTAATAATAACCTCACCAGATGACTTCTCAATCCCGTATCTTACTGCTCTCTTCTTGCCTGAGAAAGGATTGTATATTAGTCTCATCCGCGGGCTCTCCGTCTCATTCAGGCCTGCAATGAATTCGCTGACCAGAACCGGCGTTCTGTCAGTTGAATTGTCGTTGACAACAATGACTTCAAGAAGATATGACGGATAATCCTGCCTCGCCAGGCTTTCCAGAAGTGCCGGAAGATTCTGTTCCTCATCCTTCGCAGCCACAATCACACTGACCTTTGGCAGTCCGGCCACCGGATAATCCGACGGATTTCTCCGGCGAATAAGAATCAGATGCAGGACAAGCAGTCCTGCCGAATAAATGATTACCGGAAGAATGAGCCACCACATCCCAGTGAGAGTTTACACCATCCACTCGAAAGTACGATAGTGACTTCCGTTCATCCCCATAGCCTCGTAGGTCTTCTGGGCGCGGACATTCTCCGACTCCACATAAAGTCTCAGTCCAGCTATTCCCTGCTCAAGACCTTCCTTCTTAACCTGTTCATACATCAATCTGAATATCCCCTTTCGACGGTAATCAGGAATCACATAGACCGACTGAAACCACCATATATTTGCATTACGCCAGTCGCTCCACTCAAATGTGATCATCAGTGAGGCCACTGCCATGCCCTGATCTTCAGCCACATAGTAATGTCCCCTGGTCGGGTCATCGAATACGGCTCTTACTCCGCGTGTTATAAGGTCTGTCTTTAGTTCCATCCCCTCCGTCTCCATGGCCATGGCCTGCTGGAAGGAGATAATTGCCGGGGCGTCATCGGGGGTTGCTTTGCGGATAGTTATCATAATATATTTATTTGGTGTATCCTGTTCTACAATTCCTGCAGGTCTGCGACCTGCGTGGATATCCTGCGTGCCCGGTCTGCAATTCCTGCAGGTCTGCAACCTGCGTGGACAAAATGTGGAGTCTGTTCAATAATTCCTGGTTGCCCCGCCTGCCGCCTGCCGCCTGAGGACTGAAGACTGGAGACTGCCGACAGCACTATTGCCTGCCCTGCAATCTGGCTCCTTCGCTAAAATGACCCACCGGGTCATTTTTATGCGCTCGGACCTCTGCTGCCTATTGCCAATTGCCTTTTATCGCAGATCAATACTCATCCCACGCCTTGATCTCAATCTCACTCTCAGGAACGCTGCAGAAGGCGTTGATGAATGCAGAGGCCAGCCTTGCATTTGTGATCAGCGGAATATTGTAATCCACAGCACTGCGCCTGATCTGGTAGTCGTTGCTCAGCTCCGTCGCAGACAGATCCTTCGGTATGTTTATGACCAGGTCAACTACCCGCTTCCTTATGAGCTCCACCGTATTCGGCGATGCCTGCTCATCGGGCCAGTAAGCCACCTTTGCCGCAACACCTGCATTGGAAAGAAACTGCTGCGTCCCTCTCGTGGCAAAGATCTCATAACCCAGCTTCTCAAGGAGCCTCACAGCTTCCAGAAGGTCCGCCTTCGCCTTGGCAGGCCCAGAAGATATAAGCACAGCCTTGACCGGCATGCGATAGCCAACAGAGTACATCGCCTTGAGCAAAGCCTCATGGAAACTGTCGCCAATACAGCCCACCTCGCCCGTTGATGCCATGTCCACCCCCAGCACGGGATCGGCCTTGGCAAGACGCGAGAAGCTGAACTGGGAAGCCTTGACCCCTACATAATCCAGGTCAAAGACCGACTTGTGCGGTTTCTCCCACTGAACTCCAAGCATGATTTTGGTGGCCAGCTCTATGAGATTTATCTTCAGCACCTTGGAAACGAAGGGCATGCTCCGGCTGGCGCGCAGGTTGCATTCGATTACCTTAATGTCGTTGTCACGTGCCAGGAACTGGATGTTAAACGGGCCTGAGATATTCAGCTCACGTGCAATCTCGCGTGAGATACGCTTGATGCGCCGTACCGTCTCGAAGTAAATTTTCTGGGGAGGGAAAACTATTGTTGCATCGCCTGAGTGCACGCCGGCATACTCCACATGCTCGCTGATTGCATAGGCTACAATCTCGCCACCGGAGGCGACTGCATCAATTTCGATCTCCTTTGCATACTCAATGAACTCTGAAACCACTACTGGATGTTCCTTGGAAACGCTGGCTGCCAGCTCCAGGAAATGCCTCAGCTCTGAGCTGTTGGAGACCACATTCATGGCGGCTCCGGAGAGCACATAGGAGGGACGGATCAGCACCGGGAAACCTATGTCCTCAATGAAACTGTTTATCTCCCCGAAGCTCCGGAGTTCCCTCCACCGGGGCTGGTCAACTCCCAGCATGTCACACATGGATGAGAACTTATGACGGTCCTCAGCCCGGTCAATAGACTCCGGGGGTGTGCCCAGGATAGGTACTCCCTGCCTGTGCAGGCGCATCGCGAGGTTATTAGGGATCTGTCCTCCCATTGCCAGGATGGCTCCGCGGGGAGTCTCCAGGTCGATCACATCCATCACCCTTTCAAATGACAGCTCATCGAAATAGAGCCTGTCGCACATGTCATAATCGGTGCTGACGGTCTCGGGATTGTAATTTATCATCACGCCACGCAGCCCTTCACGTCTGATTGTGTTGATCGCGTTGACCGAGCACCAGTCAAACTCCACGCTTGAACCGATGCGGTAGGCACCGGACCCCAGCACTATTACCGAACGCTTGTCGTTCTCGTACCATATGTCGTGCTCCATCCCGCTGTATGTGAGATAGAGATAGTTGGTGACGGCAGGGTACTCGGCCGCCAGGGTATCTATCTGCTTGACATACGGCACAATTCCCCGGCTTTTGCGGTGGCGCCGCACAGTGAGCATCGCCTCATTGCTTGACCGGTTGTCAGGCTTCAGAATGTGTCTTGCTATCTGAAAATCACTGAAGCCGTTGATCTTGGCATGAAGGAGTTCCCTGTCCGGCAGACTCTCCAGAGAGTTGTAACCCTCGAGCTCCTTCTTGATATTACTGATATTCTGAAGCTTGTACAGGAACCACCGGTCTATTTTGGTCAGTTCCCATATCCGGTCCACATCAAATCCATTCTCCAGAGCTTCGGCAATTGAGAAGATACGCATGTCGGTAGGCTGTGACAGCTCTTTCTCTATGTCACTGAAACTAAGGTTCCTGTTTGAGACGAAGCCGTGCATCCCCAGCCCGATCATCCGGAGCCCCTTCTGAATTGCCTCCTCAAAAGTACGCCCGATGGCCATGATCTCCCCCACGCTCTTCATGCTGCTCCCTATCTCGTGCGCAACGCCCTGGAACTTGTTCAGGTCCCAGCGCGGGATCTTGCAGACGATATAGTCCAGAGCCGGCTCAAAGCATGCGGTTGTTGTTTTTGTGACTGAGTTCTTGAGCTGGTGCAGGCCGTATCCCAGCGCCAGCTTGGCTGCCACGAAGGCGAGGGGGTAACCTGTAGCCTTCGAAGCCAGGGCGCTGGAGCGCGAAAGACGGGCATTGACTTCAATTACACGGTAGTCCTCGGAGTTGGGATCCAGTGCATACTGGACATTGCATTCGCCTATGATGCCGACATGACGGATGATTTTTATCGATAGTTCCCTCAGCTTGTGATATTCACTGTTTGTGAGTGTCTGCGACGGCGCCACCACGATGCTTTCGCCGGTATGTATCCCAAGCGGGTCGAAGTTTTCCATGTTGCAGACGGTGATGCAGTTGTCGTACCTGTCACGCACCACTTCATATTCAACCTCCTTCCATCCCTTCAGTGACTCCTCGACGAGTATCTGGTCAGAGTAGGAGAAGGCCCTTGCGGCCATGGTCCGGAGCTCTTCATTGTTTGAGCAGAATCCGCTCCCCTGCCCGCCTAGAGTGTATGCCGCCCTGATAATGATAGGGAATCCCAGTCCCTGTGCTGCCCCGATTGCATCTTCCACAGTTGTCACAGCCACGCTTCTGGGAGTCCTCACGCCGATCTCATCGAGCTTCTTCACAAACAGTTCGCGATCCTCGGTGTTCATTATCGCGTCCACCGGTGTGCCAAGCACCTTCACCCCGTATTTTTCAAAGACTCCGCTTCTGTAGAGGGCTGTGCCACAGTTGAGAGCGGTCTGACCGCCGAACGAAAGCAGTATTCCGTCGGGTCTCTCACGCTCAATAACCCTCTCGACAAAATTCGGGGTAACCGGGAGGAAATAGATCTTGTCAGCGATCTTCTCCGAGGTCTGCACCGTGGCGATGTTCGGATTGATAAGCACAGTGAAGATTCCTTCTTCGCGAAGCGCCTTAAGTGCCTGTGAACCAGAGTAGTCAAACTCTCCTGCCTCGCCTATCTTGAGGGCTCCTGAGCCCAGCAGCAGCACCTTCTTTATATCGTCGTTCATCATTCCCGTTTGGGTTGTAAAAATACAACAAAATTGAAGTGCAGCCCTGTCTGGTACAGAAGAAGCAACAGGTTCTCCGGGCGGTGAGCCTGGCCGGCATCGAACCGGATGCCACATCCGGCCGGACATCCATCCTGACCGGGGTTGAGCAGGCAGCAGAACCCGGCCGGACATTGATCCGGGCACCTGTCCTGATAATGCTCACAGTCGAAACAGAACCGGTGGTATTCAGAACTTTGACATTCATTGTTAAAAAATAAACACCCGTCAATACCTATGTAACATAGGGGCATTTATTACGTTTACTTACTGAACTGTTTCGGGACCCATCTCATTAAAACCGAGGCTTTATGAACAACGACATCCGGAATGCCATGAAATTACTTTCGTCATTTTTACTGGTTATTACATTTTCTGTAATTAGCCTGAAAGGGCAGTCACCCCAGGGAACCCTTAAAATTTTCTCTGACAACCCGCTGGTTGTTTATGTCGATGAGACCCATTATCCGCAGTACGGCGAGATTCTGCTGGCCCCCGGTACCCACTGGGTGAAAGCTATAAACGCAGATGGTGTGAGGGTCTACAGTCAGATAGTGACCGTCAAAAACGGAGAGGTCACATCGGTCCTCATAGAGGCGCCACAGGCAGGGAACCCTTCCACTCAGACAGCCGCTGCGCAGACAGCCGCCGCTCAGACAACTGCCGTGCCGACAACCACCACCCAGACAACCACCGCGCCGACAACCCCCGCACAGAAACCCACCGCACAGACCCCCCAGGGCCAGTTGCCGGCAGGGCAAAACACCACCGGTCAGGCCGGAGTGACTTATATGCAAACCGGATCAGTCACACAGTCCGGTCAGCCAGAACCGGCACAGGAAAGCAAACAGGATCCTGCTAAACCATCTGAAACAGAGGCTCCGGCAGCACCGGTACAAACAATTGACCTAGGACAGACTGGCGGAATCCTCCCCGCGGATATGAGCGGTGCATTCGGGCTCACCTTCGGGATGAGTACGGGTGATGTGGATGAGATTATGTCACCCAAGTCAGCACAGGCTCAGAGGAATACAGGTTACAACGTCTATGCCATTCCCAAAGGGTCTTCATTCTGCATTGTTGAATGCAGGTTCATCGACAAGAAGCTGTTCCAGATCATAGTCGGGTATGTGTCAACATCCACCGATAAATCCAAGCTGAAACTGAACAAGGGCGAAGTTCCCGTCCCTGAGTTCAACCAGATGTTAAATGACGTGACTGCAGTCTACGGACCGGCCGGAACAGCTGAAAGGATATTTCTTGCCGGATACACTGATGATGACGGTCGTCTCCTTGAGGCACTGAAGAAGAAAAAGGCACTGCTGCTTCATAAATGGACCGATCCTGCAACAGGGAATTATATAATGGTGGGACTGGGTTACACTACAGCCCCGCTCGCAGCGACAATTTACACAAGCGGACCTATGAGTGCCGATGCCGCTGCACGTAAGCTCAGGATTCATGCGTATGATTACCATAAATCATTCAAGGACAATTATTTTTCCAATTAGATCCATTCAAAAACACACCTATGAAAACTCATGTACTGACAATTGTTCTCCTGCTTTTCAGCATCTCAGCCTCATTCGCCCAGAATTCAGGCACTCTCAAGGTCTTCTCTGAAGACCCCGTTGTGGTATATGTCGATGAGACACAGTACCCAAGTTACAGCTCAATTACTCTTCCTGCCGGGACCCACTATGTCAAGGCTCTCAACAAGGATGGGGAAAGGGTTTACAGCAATATTGTGACTATCACCTCAGGGGAAGTGACAACAGTCCTTGTGGAGGCCGCCGCGACAGGTGCCCGGCCGGCTGCTGCCACAGCAACCCAGACTGTTACGCAGGGGGTGGAGGCCTCAACAGGCGCGACCGGTACGCTGAATATTTTCTCTGAATTTACCGGGACAACGGTATATATCGATGAGATCAAACAGGGAGAGGATGTAAAAACTGTCAATGGCATACCTGCCGGTAACCATTATCTGAAAGTAATTAAAGACGGGGTTGGCATCTTCGGCGAACTGGTTGCTATCAACCCGGGCCAGACAACAACGGTTCTTATCAAGAATGATGGCCAGGTTGCAGAGAAAATTCTCGAAGGCAAGACAAAGGAACGGGAAGAATTCAACGCAAAGAAGCTTGATGTTATTTACTCCAGCAACTCGGTCAGCACAACTTCAGGCACAAGCACCCTGTTCCCAGGATACTACGGATACTACGGCTTTTCAAACTCCGTCACAAATACCGAGCAGATATCTGACTTCAAGATCATCAAGGGAGGTGTGCAGGAAATTACCGATGTGTCACTGGCCAAGCTGGTTAATAATCAGTCTGTTGTTAACAGGTTTGATGCAGATTACAAAGCCTGGACGAAAGCGCAGACTACAGGTGCCATTATCGGACTGGGGGCGCTGGTTCCCTATTTCGTTGTACTGATTGACATGGGCCTTAAGAAACCGTTCCTTCATGAAAATCCCACCGGAGAGTCCCTTAACTTTTCCGCAGTTCCTGCATGGGAATGGACAACCCTGATTGTTTCAGGCCTTGTTGCATGGGCCGGGGTAAAAATGGCGGATGCACCGCAGCACAAGTATGTCAAGCGTCATTATTACAGGGTAGACGAGGCTGCGAAAGATGCAGCAGCCTATAATAAGAAGCTTAAGGAGGAGCTCGGCCTTCCAGAGAACTATGGCGTAAAATGAGCATCAGCCTTGCGCTGAACCCAAAATTCATGGTAAATCCTCCGGCTCGCCGGGGGATTTTTTTTGCCCCGGATCCACACGACGGAATCTCCGCCACTGCATCCTCTTGCGGGCACCACCGGCCAAGCCTCCCTTATAACCAGCCGGATCGCAGCATAAAAAAATGCCCAGAAGCAAGGATTATAACAAAAAATGTATAAATTTGCACACGCAATGAATAAAAATACAATATGAACAGAGCATCACGACTCGCCCTGATTGAGAAGCTGGTCAGGGAGAATGCAGTCGGTTCACAGGAAGAACTGCTTACCATGATGGAGGGTACTGGGATGAAGTGTACGCAGGCGACGCTCTCCCGCGATTTAAGGCAGATAGGCATCAGCAGGGGGTTTGATGGCAGTGGCGGTTACAGGTACCTTCTTCCGGGAGGCAAGGAGGGGGCAGAGGGGGTACTTCCCGGCAGCGCCACCGCAGCAATTACCGGAATGATCTGGGCACGCGGGTTACTCCTCATCAGCACTCCCCCGGGATTTGCCTCCGCTGTTGCTATCCGCATTGACCGTGCCGGCCGGTACGAGATTGCCGGTACAGTAGCCGGAGATGATACAATCCTGCTGATACCGCGTGACAACATAAGCAGTGAGGCAATAGAAGAGTGTGTCAAAACAATTTTCAATTCAGACATTAAATAACAGACAGATAAAATGAAAAAAGTAATGCTTGCATATTCAGGGGGGCTTGATACCTCCGTGATACTCAAATGGCTCATAAACAAAGGATATGAGGTTATAGCCTATGTGGCCGACGTAGGTCAGAACGATGATTTCGAGGCAGTACGGGAAAAAGCCCTTGCCATTGGCGCCTCCTCGGTCATCATCGAGGACCTGAAGAGGGAGTTCGTCACAGATTACATCTTTCAGGCTGTAAAATCAAATGCGGTTTACGAAGACCGGTATCTTCTGGGGACTGCTCTTGCCCGTCCGCTGATTGCCAAAAAGCAGATAGAAGCGGCCATTGAGTACGGTGCCGATTATGTCGCTCATGGTGCAACAGGCAAGGGGAATGACCAGGTACGCTTCGAGCTTGCATACTATGCTCTCAAGCCTGACATCAAGGTGATATCTCCGTGGAAGGATGCCGAGTTTCTCTCGCAGTTCCAGGGCAGGTCAGATATGATCAGGTATGCCGCCGGCCACCGCATCCCGGTCAAGGCATCAATCTCCAAACCCTACAGTGAGGATGACAATCTTATGCATATTAGCCATGAGGCAGGCATCCTGGAGGATCCGTTGTACTTCGGAGGCAAGGAGATCCTTGAAAAGATGGTGATGCCTATGGATGCCCCGGACAGGGAGACACATATCTCGATCACATTCAAGGACGGTATCCCGGTCAAGGTGACCAACAAGGATGACGGAACAAGCTACAGTGACCCGCTTGAGCTCTTCATTTATCTTAACAAGCTTGGCGGCACCAACGGAATCGGCCTGCTCGACATGGTGGAGAACAGGTTTGTGGGGATCAAATCGAGGGGCATCTACGAAACACCTGGCGCAACAATCCTGTATGCGGCCCACAAGGATATTGAAGGTATTGCCATGGACCGCGAGGTGATGCGCCTTCGAAACATGCTTGCCCCGGTCTTTGCCGAGCTGGTCTACAACGGATTCTGGTTCTCTCCCGAGATGGAGTTCCTGAAGGCATCAATGGACAAGAGCCAGGAGGTGATTGACGGGGTGGTGCATATGATCCTCTATAAGGGCAACATAATCATAGAAGGGCGTGAGTCACCATCGTCACTGTATAATAAGGAGTTGTCAAGCATGGATATAGAGGGAGGGTTCAACCAGACTGACAGCCTCGGGTTTATCCGGATAAATGCTATCCGACTGATGGCACATCATGCAATCATGGAGGCAAATAAAAAGAAAGCGAAGGAAGATGCACTTGTGGGATAAGGGCGGCACCTCACGGGAATGGCTCATCAGTTTCACCTGTGACAGCGACCGGGCATATGATGCCAGGCTGGCTCCCTATGACATAGTGGGCTCTATGGCTCATGCAGTCATGCTCGGGCATTGCGGGTTAATCACTGCCGGAGAGAAGGAGAGCCTTCTCTCCGGTCTTGCCCTGCTCTTTGAGGAGGCATCGCAAAGCGATTTCTCAATAGGGAAGGAGTACGAGGATATTCACTCCTGGGTTGAGATCCGCCTTGGCGAAATTGCAATGGAAGCCTCCGGGAATCCGGATGCTGACCACCCGGGCAGTGAGCCTGCCAGGGAGACCACTGACACAAATCCTGCCGGCCAGCCAGGCAGTCAGACAGCCGTGTCAGCGGCAGGAAGGCTCCATACCGGCCGCTCGCGGAATGACCAGGTTCTGACCGATCTTCACCTTTATACCAGGCACCAGTCGTACCTGCTGGCACAGGACATCAGGGCGCTTGCCGGAAACCTCCTGGAGCTGAGTGTGAAGCATGAGGGTGTTCTTATGCCCGGATTCACACACATGCAGGCTGCAATGGTGACATCCTTCGGACTCTGGTTTGCCTCATATGCAGAGAGCCTGTGTGATGACCTTCAGCTGCTGGCCGGTGCGGCAGCGATGTCTGATGCTTCTCCCCTTGGTACAGCGGCGGGCTACGGCACCTCACTGCCCCTTGACCGTGAAGTGACAGCTGAACTGCTGGGCTTCCGGCGGTTGATCGTAACCTCACCGTATGCCCAGATGAGCCGCGGCCGGACAGAGCGGCAGGTGACAGGCGCCATCGCCTCAGTGGCAAACACGATTGGCAGATTCGCATCGGACGTAATACTCTTTATGTCACCGGGTTATCAGTTTGTGTCACTGTCAGACGACCTGACCACCGGCTCTTCAATAATGCCGCAAAAGAAGAACCC
>JAEYZD010000072.1 GCA_023430725.1 Bacteroidota bacterium
GAGACACCCTGACGAGGCCGGACACCCTCAGGAAAACCACCAATTCACTGGTTCTGACCGGAAAAGTTTTCAACAATATCGGAAGCAAATTCGGGTGGAGCGCATCGGGGGACCTTTGGTTCCAGGGATACAGGGCAGGCGACTTTATTGTTAACGGACGCATCTACAAGGAGTTTGATACAGGCCGCACGGGAATGATCACATGGGATGCAACCGGTACAATAGCCAGCTTTACCCCATCTTTCTGGTACGGCACATGGGGCTCAAACAATTTCAGCTGGCAACTTGACCTCAAACGGGAGTTCAGGCTCATGGCAGGCTCCTCATTGCTGTGGCCCGATCTAAAAATGAGTCTGAAATTCAACTATGCAATTGTTGATAACTTTGCCTATTTCGGGACAGGTGCAATGCCCTCACGGCATGAAGGTGGCCTCTCAGTCATTGCCCTGACTGCAAAGAAAGAGTTTGTGGTGTGGAAACTGCACCTTGACAACACTGTTCTGATTCAGCAGAGCACTAACACTGATGTGCTTGATCTTCCATTGGTTACAGCCAGGAGCGCATTCTTTTTTGACCATCTTTTCAAGTTCAATGCAACGGCCGGAGAGCTCTATTTTCAGCTCGGTGCAGAGGCGATGCTGCACACCCCTTACAATGCCATGAGTTACATGCCAGCGACCGGCAGATACTATAATCAGACCGGATCAGAAATTGGTAACTATCCGTTTATCAATGCTTTCCTCAATCTAAAAGTTAAACGTACCCGCTTCTTTATTATGGCTGACCATGTTAACTCGGGCCTAACGGGTTACGGATACTTCCTTGTTCCAGGTTATCCGCTGAATATCAGGATGATAAAGTACGGGTTGGCCTGGACTTTCTACGATTAAAAAAATAGTTGTATCTTTGCGGCATGAACAATACCGGTAGAGGGTTGTTAAATTGTCGGACTAATTGTTAAGTATTGAGGAAGTTTATTTCGTTCTTGTTTATTGTATTTCTGTCAGTTATCTCCTGCGAAACGGAGAACAGAATGGTTCAGACCCATTCAGTTCCCGCACGTGATCTGAACGCAATCCTCGCCGAAGGCAAGATCAGGGCGGTTACGAATGTGAACCAAACGAGCTACTTCATCTATAAGGGAGAGCCGATGGGCTTTCATTTTGAATTACTCAAAAAGTTTGCTGATCATCAGGATCTTGAACTTGAGATAATTACAAGCAATGATATAGATGAGGCACTGGAATATCTGCAGACGGGTGCTGCTGACCTGGTGGCCATAGGGCTGTCAGTGAGTGCAGACCGTAAGGAGATGATGCGTTTCACAGATCCCCTGATTCAGGCAACACAGGTGCTGGTACAGCGCAGACCTGCAGGATGGAACAGGATGACCACAGATGAAATCGCAGAGAAACTGGTCAGAAACCAGCTGGATCTCGCGGAAAAGACCGTCTACGTACAAAAAGGATCTTCATATGCTCAGCGCCTCTATAACCTGGAGCGTGAGTCAGGCATGGATATAGGAGTCATTGAGGTGCCCTATGATGCCGAGGAACTTGCCCGTCAGGTTGCGAGGGGAGAGATTGAATACACTGTATGTGATGACTATATGTCGAACATCATCTGTTCACTCTATCCCGAGCTTGACCTTTCAACGCCGGTAAGCTTCCCTCTCAACATTTCGTGGAGTGTGAGGAAGGATGGCACTGACGGACTGGTCAATGAGCTCAATCGCTGGATTGCCGGATTCAAGACAACGAGGGAGTATGCCCGCCTGGAGAGAAAGTACTTCAGCGGTTCGCGTCCTGCTTCAATTGCCGGATCAGAATACTTCGCCACAAACGGGGGCGGAAAGGTTTCGCCTTTTGATGACATTATCAAGAAATGCAGTGAAAGCATTGGATGGGACTGGCGGCTTGTTGCGGCACTGATTTATCAGGAATCGAGGTTCAATCCGTCTGTCATCTCACCGCGGGGCGCATACGGTCTCATGCAGGTAATGCCTGCTACCGGGGAGCATTTCGGCCTTGATGTCACTCATTCCGTTGAGAACAACATCCGTGCGGGGATCAGCTACATACGCATGCTGGATGACCTCTTTGCCAACTGGGTTTCTGATCCGGACGAGAGGGTGAAGTTTATCCTTGCATCATATAATGCCGGCCACGGACATGTTATTGACGCAATAAAGCTGGCTGAGAAGAACGGCCTGGATGCCGGCAAATGGGAAGATAATGTATCCCTGTTCCTTGAGCGCAAATCGGATCCTGTCTTCTATGATGACCCGGTTGTCAGGAACGGCAGGCTGAAGCAGGGTGTGCAGGTAAATGCATACGTGGCGGATATTCTCAAAAGGTACGAGCATTACAGGAATATAAAGTAATCCGGGCAGCAGTGTGCCTGGTTAAAGGAGATGAGGGCCGTTTCACAATCGAGGTGACGGCCTTCTTTTTTCCCTCGAAGCAACAGATCTCCTTCCGGTTTCAGGGATGAAATATTAAAATTCCTTAATTATGTTTTACAAGAGGTTCGCCGTGCAACAGTGAAGATATCTTTGTCACTTACCGATTCTTCGCACGCCGATGACACTGACGCCTCTCAAGTATCTTGTTTTGTCACTTCTCTTTCTCCTCCCTCAGATGGTATTTGCCGGGCCCGGACAAAGAAGGATTTCGTATGTCTCCAGGTCATCCGGCATCATACGTGTCGACGGGCGGGATGATGAGCCTGCATGGGCAACCTCTCCAGTTTATGAGGACTTTACTCAGTATGAGCCGGCAAACGGATTCCCTTCTGCCTTTGATACGAAAGTAAGAATGCTCTTTGACGATGAGGGCATCTATGTCTTTGCTGAGATGATTGACAACCGTCCTGACAGTATCTCGAAGGAGCTTGGGAGGAGAGACTCTGATAACCAGATAAATGCGGACTGGTTCAGTGTTGACCTGTGCCCGTTTGATGACGGGGTGAACGGCTTTTCCTTCAAGCTGACAGTTACCGGTGTCCAGACTGATATAAAGCGAGGCTCCGGCAGTGCTGGCCGCGAAGTCACCTGGGATGCAATATGGAATGCAGGAACAGTTATTACCGGAACCGGCTGGACGGCAGAGATATTTATCCCGTTCTCTTCAATCAGGTTTCCTGTTTCGGGAAGCGAATACTGGGGAATCAATTTCCACCGTTTTGTTGCCAGGCGAAAAGAGGTCTCTTCCTGGAACTTTACTGACAAAAAGAAGGGCAATACAATCAGTCAGACCGGGGCTGTCTCGGGCTTCGGTGGTATTGACCCCCCTGTCAGACTCTCACTGATGCCATATTTCTCCTCCTATCTCGAGTACCAGCCAGCATCCGATGATAAACTGGCAACACGCCTCAATGGCGGAATGGACCTTAAATGGGGCATAAATGAGAGTTTTACAGTCGATGCAACCCTGGTACCTGACTTCAGCCAGACGCAGGCCGATGACAGGGTGCTTAACCTGACACCCTTTGAGATACAGTATGATGAACGTCGTCAGTTCTTCACTGAAGGTACTGAGCTCTTCAGCAAGGCAGATATATTTTATTCCAGGAGGATCGGGGCCCGGCCACGATTCTACTCTGATGCAGTAAATGAGGCTGAACAGGAAGGAATGATAGTGCTCTCCAACCCGGTTGAGACCAGCATGATTAACGCAACCAAAATCTCCGGCCGTACCGGGACAGGACTGGGAACAGGTTTCTTCAATGCAATGACCGGCCGGTCATCGGCACTGCTGGAGGACACCGTCACCGGTGAGCGCAGGAGGTATACGACGGAGCCATTCACAAACTATAACATGATAGTCATTGACCAGAGCCTCCCCAATGCCTCGTACATCAGCCTTGTAAACACCAATGTCCTCCGGAGCGCCCCTGCCACCGGCCGCAACTATACAGCCAATGTCACCGCAACGGAGATGCAGTTTTATACCCCTGACAGGCTATACTCAGTACAGGCAACCGGTGCTGTCAGTCAGAAATACTTCAATGACAGGAAGGCTGATACAGGCCATAGCCTGGCACTCTCAGCAGGCAAGACCGGGGGCATGTACACCGCAAGATATGATATCAGGTTAATCAGTGACGATTACGATCCGAATGACATGGGATACCTGAGGCGAAACAACCTCTTTTCCAATCTGCTGACATTCGGTTTTAACCAGTATGCCCCGGCGGGACCCTTCTACAGCTCCAGAAGCAGTCTCTCGATCTCCTATGACAGGCTTTATTCTCCTTCAGCCTATAGCGACCTGAAGTTAATTCTGAAGTCGTCAGCAGTCTTCAGTAACTTCTGGACCCTGTCTTTATCCGGAACTCTTTCACCGGTGGGAAGTGATGACTATTTTGAGCCGAGGATGGCAGGCAGGATGTATCACCGCCGTCCTTCTGCCGTAATCGGGGCAGAGGCAGTCAGTGACCCGAGGAAAGCCATTATGATAAGCATGGAGGCAGGCTTCGGCAGTCACTATCAGGAGCCGGGGAGATACAGTGCCGGCATTGAGGTCAATCCTTCTGTGCGGTTCAGCAACAGGTTCAGCGCTGAGGCAGGCCTCAGCTGGGAACTGGACCGGAATGATGAGGGCTATGCGGGTATGACAGAGAGCTCAATTATATTCGGTCAGAGAGATAACCGTACCTTCTCCTTTGAGTTTGATCTTGCTTATCTGTTCTCCGCCCGGTCTTACCTCTCTTTTCGTCTCAGGGAATACTGGGCTACGGCAGTCTATTCAGGAAAATATTATTATCTGAATGTTGACGGTTCACTCTCCGGGGCTGAGGTAACCCGCAGTGACAACACCAGCTATAATGCCCTTAATGCCGATCTCAATTATACGTGGAGGTTTGCCCCGGGCAGTGAGCTGACCCTCGTACTGAAGAATGCCCTCTATGACACGAGGAAAGAGATACCCTCTTCTCCGGCAGACAACCTGAGAGGGTTATTGGAACTTGACATGACAAGGAGTCTGTCATGCAAAGTCATCTGGTACCTTGATTATCATACTATTTCGGTCAGGGGTTTATCCGGCCGACGGAGAGAGGGATGACCCACAAAAAAGGAGGCTGCCTTCTACAATTCCTGGAGGTCTACCTTTAGATTAGCATCCAGATTAATTCTTCTATTTTTATGAGAAAGAATGGGGTGAACTAGCAGGTCTACTAGGCCTTGAGTCCTATAGGTCGTATCAGACCCCATTCTTTCATAGTTGC
>JAEYZD010000096.1 GCA_023430725.1 Bacteroidota bacterium
TGCAAGAACAAGGCTTAACAATCCCGTTATATACCATTTATATGTATAGATATAGTACCATGCACTGGAGGTGTCATCAGCCGACGGACTTCCCCAGTTTGCAAACACCAGGATAAACACGAGGGTAAAGAAGTGTGTCATGGTCTGCCAAATCGGTCTCTTTTCCGATTCCGGAATAATATTCATCTGCTCTTCCTTTTTAATCTTCTCTTCCTTCCTGTAAATCAGCGACATCAGCAGACCAATTATAATGCTGAAGGAGACTGCGCCTATGACTCGGGCAATACCCATTTCAAATCCAAGGATGCGTGCTGTCAGAATTATTGCCAGTATATTTATCGCCGGCCCCGAATAAAGGAATGCTATTGCAGGTCCCAGACCCGCACCACGCTTGTGAATGCTGGAAAAAAGCGGCAGGATTGTGCATGAACAAACTGCAAGTATAGTTCCCGAAAGGGCCGCCACAGTGTAGGCCAGCCATTTCTTCGCATTTGCACCGAAGTACCTGATTACCGACCCCTGACTGACAAAAACCGATATTACACCGGCAATGAAAAAGGCAGGCAGGAGACAGAGAATAACGTGCTCCCTTGCATACCACCTGACCAGGTCCAGCGTTGCCGCAATGGCCGTATTGAAACGGGCACTCTCAACCGGCATGAAAAATGCAAATACAAATACTGCTGTGATCCATAGCAGGATCTTCATTTCCTTCCTTATCTCCATCTCAGGTCAGTTCTGTTCATTTCGCAGAATCACGAAACATCTGGTTAAAAAAAATCAAATCCATACAGAAAATATATACCATATTCCTACCCCTATGAATAACACTGCCACTGTCCTCCTGAACCAAAGTTCGAATGTCTTCAGTCGACTGTAAACTTTACCCACATTCCTGACGGCAAAGGCCAGCAGCCAGGCAAAGATTATCACAGGCACACCGGTTGCAACCGCAAAAACCAGCGGCAGATACAGTCCTTCGGCACTTGCAACTGTCATTGGTATCAGCATGGCGAAGTAAAGAACTCCACTGTAGGGGCAGAATGCCATGGCAAAGAGAATTCCCAGCAGCAGAGTATTCAGGTAGCTTTTCCGGCCCTTCTCTCCTATTCTCTCAGCGAACGAGCCCATGGAACCAGGCATCCTGAGCCTGATGAAATCAAGCATGAAGAGTCCGATTAAAATCAGTGCCGGACCGAGAATCTTTTCTCCCCATCTCTGAAACCAGCCTGAAATATCCATCTGACTGGCGCCAAAGAATATAACGAGTGCAATGCCAACGTAGGTTATGGCCCGTCCCAGGGTGTAGACAAGACCGTTCAGGAAGACTCTCCTCCTGTCATCCAGATCGCGACTGATGTATCCGATAGCTGAAATATTAGTTGCCAGCGGACATGGACTTATGGCAGTCATAAGCCCCAGAATTGCAGCCGTCAGGAAAGCATACTGTGAGTTCTCAAGTATCTTCTGCAGAATTTCCATCAGTTGACTGTCAATGCTTTAAGCAACGGATCCACAGCCTTTTTGATCTCTTCCCTGAGTTTCTCCGGGCTGTTTCTTGCATTCATGAATCCTTCGCTTGTCAGGTCAATCCGGGTATCTCCGCTTACAATCAGCAGACACTGGCCTGTGGCCTTGACCCGGTTGGCGTCAGCCTCGGAGGACTTGTCCTCGATGTTAAGAGTTTTGAAAACGACGGTACCCTTTTCAACCTCTGCCGGGTAGAGCTCCTTCACTGCATCCCGGGCCACGTTCTCTACGGCCTGGCATGTGACACACCGCCGGGTGAGGTGAAAATATATTACCTCTACCTTATCTTTTGAAAGCCCATCAGCCTGCTCTTCCACGCGGGGATCGCCTCCCTTGAAAGCAAAAATTGCAATTGTTGCTGCAGCTATCGCGACAACAGCAAAAACCGGAATCAGTTTCTTCATATCGATACAGTTTTATGCGGTTATAAGTCTCTTTATCTCTTCTGCCGACGGTACCCTTCCCTTAACCACAACCTTTCCGTCAATGACGAGCGCCGGTGTTGTCATCACGCCGTAATTCATTATCGCTACAATATCGTCCACCTTGGTTACAGTGGCATCAATCCCGCTCTGCTCAACAACCTCCCGGGTCAGCTTCTCAAGGGTTTTGCATTTTGGGCACCCCGGGCCCAGAATCATGATTTCCATTTTTTCCTGATCGTTATTTCGTAAAACGGCGAAATGCCGTCATAAATTTTTTTATCTCATGAAAAATCTGCTGAGCAAAAGCTTCGCCTCATCCCAGTTCTCACGGTTAATGCAATACTTGATGTATGGCGGATTAATCTCGCCCTGTATCAGACCGGCCTTTTTCAGCTCCTTAAGGTGTTCAGAGAGTGTTGACCGTGCTATTGGCAACTCTTCTGCCATATCCCCGCTGTAACAACACCTATCCAGATTGTTGGCCAGAAAATCCATTACAAACACCCTTACCGGATGAGACAGGGCCTTGGCATACCTGGCAAGTTTCTCCTGATCAGTGGTGTAATATTTCTTTCTCGCAGGTTTTGCTTCCATTTCATTTCGGGAAATGACGAAACAAAAATAACGGTTTTACAAATACTGTGATCCGGAAATCAAAAAAATATTTCCGGATTCTGACCACCCGGCACAGTCAGTCGCTACTAAAACGATGGCTAATCACCTTTTGCCCGAATTATACTTCTTCAGCAGAAGTGATTGCGATTATCACCTTTTGGTGCTACATTCACACTGACCAAACGAGGGATATCCCTTTTACCATGAAACATCCGATGTTTAATATCCTCACCCGTATCTCACTGCTTCTCGCCCTGCTCTTTCTTTCATGCAGCAGGCCGGAAAACATTAAGGATGCAGTCCTCAATCACCGGAGCAGCTTCTTCTATGTCGACTTTAAAAGCTATCCTTCAAGCGATCCTGCCCTGCCTGTGGGAGTATTTGATTCAGGAACAGGCGGACTCTCGGTTCTGGCTGACATCGTTCAGCACGAAGGACTTGCACATGAGTCATATATCTATATGGGAGACCTGGCAAACATGCCCTATGGAAGCTACTCGCTGGAAAACAATACCGAACTGCTTATTGAACATGTCATTAAGGACGTGCAGTTCCTGCTGGGCAACAAATACTACCGTTCCGGTGACGCTGACTCGCCGCAGACCGACAAGAAGCCTGTCAAGGCAATCGTTATTGCCTGTAATACGGCAACTGCCTACGCACTGGATACCGTGAAGAGATTCCTCGAAGAGGCCGGTTCCGATATAGGTGTGATTGGGGTAATAGATGCAGGCGCTACGGGAGCATTTGGCAACTTCTCGCCGGGCGAGGACGGGAGTATTGCGGTTATGGCTACCGACGGAACAGTTAAATCGGGGGCTTATCCCCAAGCCATCATCCTGAAAAACAGGAATGACGGACAGGAAGAAAATATCAGGGTCTTCCAGCAGGCTGGAATAGGTATCGCCGAGGCCATCGATGAGAGCCCTGATGCAATTGACAGGAAAGCCAGAGCACCCCGTTCGGATTACAAAGGCCCGAATGAAACCGGGTCCGGGGACATGAGAATTGACAGGGATCTCTGGTCAAGGTATGATTTTGACCTCGGAAACGGGGCCATGCTCTTCGAGGGCGATACGTCAAATCCCCGTAACATACAGATTAACTCCGTTGAGAACTACATTGCGTTTCACGTTGTCTCGCTGATGGAAAAAATCAGGACGGCTGACGGGGCCCTGCCACTGAACTCAGTGGTGCTCGCATGCACACACTACCCGTTCTTTACGGAGACTTTCAGGAATGAGTTCAAACGACTCCGGGATTACCGCGAAAACGGCGAGTATATCTACAGGCATCTGATTGCCGAAGATCTTATCCTGGTTAACCCTGCCGTGGAGGTCGCCGACCAGCTATACGAACTGCTTGCCTCAGAACAAATCCTGAATGAGGGGACCGGTGAGGGATGTGAATTCTACATCAGCGTGCCCAACCTGAGCAATAGTCAGGTGCGGCTCCGGGATGACGGTTCATTCACATATGATTACAAATACGGCCGACAGGCAGGCGATATACAGGAATATATTAAGGTGGTCCCTTTCAGCCGTACTTCAATTCCCGGCGATGTTCTGAATCGACTCGCGAAGCAGATACCCGAAGTCTGGGATTTGATCACCGGATTCAATACCGGAAACCCGAAAACGGGTTACCTCTCACCCCTCGAACGGATTACCTCAGAATAAATAATACATTTGAACCATAATTGATAAGAGATATGAAAAGACTCCTTTTTCTAATAGCACTTGCCAGCCTGTCGGTATCACTGCTCTCACAGGATTTCTTCAGGGGCGAATTCAGCAGGGATAAAAAGTATGTGATCCTGATGAACCCCACTGCAGGAAATATCGGAGTGGTGACTTTCCTGCTGAATAAGGGAATCCTCAGCACAGATTCTGAAAAAATTGAATTTGTTGGCATATGGCATTCCAGCCAGGAGTACGACTTCAGCAAGTCAGCAGAATATATTGCAGCAAACGGTCTGACCGGTTTTCACCTGTACGAGGTCAAGGGTCCCCTGAGTGAAGAGATGGTGTACAGGCAGAATCCCTGCACAGATGACTTCAGGAAGGTCTTCAGCAACTCCGTGGGAGTCATATTCTTCGGCGGGCAGGACATTCCGCCGGCTGTGTACGGACAGGAGAACTGGTATTCAGAAACAACCGACCCCGGCAGACACTATTTTGAGGTCAGCTTCCTCTTTCACCTGCTTGGCAGTACACGCAACACAACCTATAAACCTCTTCTTGAGGAGAACCCTGACTACATTGTGACAGGCTTCTGTCTCGGGCTGCAGTCGATGAACGTCGCAGCAGGCGGGACCCTCTGGCAGGATATTCCCGCACAGGTCTACGAAAGCAAAAAACCGGAGACCCATGTGCTTATAAACCGGGCCAACCTGCACCGGAACTACTGGCAGAATATAAGGGATGAAAAGGACTTCATGGGCATCAACATGCACCCTGTGAGATTCACCGGTAACATCTTCTTCGGAAAGACAGTAAAGGTTTCGCGAAAGATGCAACCCATTGTCTACAGCAGCCATCACCAGGCTATTCATGAGCTTGCACCGGTATTCGATGTGACAGCCCGGTCGGATGACGGCAAAATTATAGAGGGGATAGCACACAAAAAGTATCCCAATGTCTTCTCCGTCCAGTTCCACCCTGAGGTTTCAGCACTGTACGAGGACCGTGCGCTGGTAAAATTTGCACCTGATGACACCCCTGCCACACTGCACTCAATGCTGGACAAAAACAGCCTTAAGTTTCATCTGAAATATTGGGGGCACATCTCGAAGGTAATTGCTGAGCAGGCAAAATAGGAGCCGGCAGTCCACAGTTGGCAGTCGGCAATCATTATCATCCTGACTGACTGGAGACTTGGAGAATGAAGACAGGGGACTGCCCTACAGCGCCTTCACCTCATTGACAAGAGCCTGCAATGTTGATTTGGCATCGCCGAACAACATCCGGGTTTTGTCATTGACGAAGAGCATGTTCTCAATTGCAGCATAACCCTTTCCCATGCCGCGTTT
>JAEYZD010000132.1 GCA_023430725.1 Bacteroidota bacterium
CAGTTATTCTTAGTTGTTAAACAAAATTCAAGTACCATGAAAAAACTGATCCTTTCTTTTGTGTTTGTTGCACTGGCATTCGGAATAAATGCCCAGAGTAATGTTATCAAAACCAATCCATTAGGCCTTGCCTTCGGAAACTTCAACGCTACTTACGAGAGAGTTTTCGGCACCAGCTCTTCCCTTCTTGTCAGGGGACAGTACATGTACAAGCTCCTTGGGGCAGAGGTAAACCTTGCCGGAGCCGGTCTTGGTTACCGTTATTATTTCACCCATGCCAAGAAGCCTGTCCCGGGCGGATTTTACATTACTCCCCAGGTACAGTTTGCATTCGGTAAAATCACGGACGATGATGATATTGAATACAGTGCAAGTACAGTTGCATTCGGTGCTGAAATAGGTTACCAGTGGGTTTGGGATAGCGGTTTTGTGCTTGATCTCGGCATCGGGCCAATGTATACGATTGCCAAAGGAGGGGACAGTGAGAACAGCCTTAGTGGCATTATGCCAAGCGCCACACTGGCTATTGGTTACGCATTCTAAGGTTAAAAAACATACAGATATGAAGCAGGCGGAGAGATCCGCCTGTTTTTTTTGGTTCAGGCAGTCGGCAGTCAAGTTCAGTCGGCAGTTGGCAGTCATTTAACATCCTTGAAGACTGGAGACTGGAGACTGGAGACTCTATGATAGCCTGTCCCTGTAATCAGCATAGCCAAACTCCCTTACCAGCCGGAACTTCTGATCCGCAGACCAGATTCCGATATGCGGGTGAGGCACGCCGTTGAAGGTTGTGGTCTTGACCATCGTGTAGTGAATCATGTCCCAGAAAACCAGCCTGTCACCAACCTCAAGCTCGCGGTGGAACGACCAGTCGCCCATGAAATCGCCCGATAGACATGAGTTGCCACCCATCCTGTAGGTGGGTTTGCCAGGCATCGGGTCAAAAGCTCCCATTATCAAGGGTTTATACGGCATCTCGAGGCAGTCAGGCATATGAGCTGTGAATGAGACGTCAAGGATCGCTGTCTTGATTCCGTCGCGATCAATTATATCCTCAACAGTGGTAACCAGTTCACCTGTTTCCCAGGCGAAAGCACTGCCGGGCTCAAGTATGAGATGAATATTGTATTTCTCTTTGAACCGCTTCAGCAGCCCAATGAGGTGAGCGGTATCATAATCGCGCCGTGTCATGAGGTGCCCGCCACCCATGTTCAGCCACTTGAGTTTGGGCAACAGGTGTCCGAACTTCTCCTCAACCACTGCAAGGACTTTCTCCAGGGTATAGGAGTCAGACTCGAACAGGACGTGGAAATGGAGTCCCTCCACCCCTTCCGGCAGTCCGTCAGCCAGGTCAGAGGCGGTGACACCCAGGCGTGAGCCGGGGGAGCATGGGTTGTAAATGCCGTGGGCTATCTCGGAGTACTCCGGATTTATGCGCAGTCCCGGTGAGATGTACTTTCCCTCGCGCTGAAGCACCGGGGCAAATTTGCGGTACTGTGCCAGTGAGTTGAATGTGACGTGCGAACTGTACCGCATTATCGTGCCGAATTCCTCCCTGCGAAATGCAGGTGCGTAGGTATGGGCGGGCACCCCCATCTCCTCGAAGCACAGCCTGGCCTCGTGAATGGAGCTGGCTGCAGCACCTGAGACATATTCGCGCACCACAGGAAAGACCGACCACATAGCGAAACCCTTGAATGCAAGTATAATCTCAGCGCCCGAGGCCTGTGCAACATCCCTGATGAGGCTGAGATTCCGCCTCAGCCTCTCTTCGTCAATCACATAGCAGGGAGAGGGAACCTTTTGGTAATCAATCATATCAGAGTTCGAGGTCTATATCAAACTTCTCATGCCACGGCAAGCCGAGGCGGGCCAGTTCGGTGAGGAACGGATCGGGATCAAACTGTTCAACATTCCAGACACCCGGTTTCTTCCAGAGCCCTTTCATATACATCATGGCTCCGGTGGCGGCTGGCACTCCTGTTGTATAGCTCACCGCCTGCGTGCCGGTCTCGCGATAGGCTTCCTCATGGCTGCAGTTGTTCCAGATATAATAAGTCCGCTCCTTGCCCACCTTGTCAAGGCCCCTGATACGGCAACCGATAGAGGTCCATCCCTTGTAGTTCTCGCCCAGGTCGCCGGGGTTGGGAAGCACCTCTTTCAGGAACTGGATGGGTATTATCTCAACGCCATTATACATGACAGGATCAATGCGGGCCATTCCGATATTTTGGATGACACGCAGGTGAGTCAGATACTCCTGTCCGAATGTCATCCAGAAGCGCGCCCTCCTGATTGAGGGGAAGTGCTTAACGAGTGACTCGAGTTCCTCATGATATATGAGATATGACTCCTTCGGTCCTATGCCAGGGTATGTCAGGGGCTTGTGAATCTCGTGGGGCTCGGTGTAAACCCATTGACCGTTCTCCCAATACTTGCCCTTCTGGGTCACCTCGCGGATGTTTATCTCCGGGTTGAAGTTGGTTGCAAAGGGCTTGCCATGGTCGCCTGCGTTGCAGTCGACAATATCGAGGTACTGTATCTCGCTGAAATGATGCTTCGCGGCGTGAGCCGTAAATACTCCGGTGACGCCGGGGTCGAAGCCGCAGCCAAGGATGGCAGTGAGGCCGGCTTCGCGAAAGCGGTCATTATAAGCCCATTGCCAGGAGTATTCGTATTTTGCCTCTTCGGGCGGTTCATAGTTTGCTGTGTCAAGATATGCAACACCGGTTGCAAGACATGCCTCCATGATGTTCAGGTCCTGGTAGGGTAATGCCAGGTTTACAACAAGGTCTGGCCCGAAGGAGCGGATCAGTTCGGTCATCTCCGATAAATTGTCGGCATCGACCCTTGCTGTCTGAATGCGGTTGCCTCCGATTCTTTCAGCGATTGCATCACATTTTGATTTGGTCCGGCTGGCAAGCATGATACGGTCAAACACATCAGGCATCCCGGCCATTTTTGTCACAGCAACGGTGCCGACACCACCGGCTCCTACAACAAGTACCTTTCCCATTACGTTATATTTAGGTTCAGTGCAAAGTTAATTTTTTTGGACATTTTTTGCGGCCCGCAGACGCCGTTAGTATAAAAGTTATATTTTTGCACTCGTATCAATAGAGTTGTCTTTTATGGACGATTATCACGCGAGCCGTTTTATTAATTTAGTTCTGCCGGGGTAGACTGAAAAGGTACCTCTGTGGAACGTAAAAGAGGAGGTACTAGAATGATTACTTACTGGCAGATGATTCCGAACGGTCTCCTTCCGTTGAACTCATTTGAAAAAGGTTGTATTGTTAACGTCACTGATCCCACCCCTTCAGAGCTTGGCATTCTCAAGAGCACGCTGAAGGTTCCTGAGGACTTTCTTGCTGATATTCTTGACGTTGATGAACGATCTCGCATGGAGGTTGAGGATGACACGCTGCTGATGATCTACCGTATCCCCTACCAGAATCAGTCAAACGGCTTTCCCTTTACAACAATCCCCCTCGGGCTCGTGCTTGACAAGAACAGCCTGGTTATAATCTGCCACAGGAACAACGAGGTGCTCGACGATTTTTTCAGTCGCAGCGGCAAGGGTATAACAATTGAGACTAAGATCGACCTGATCCTCCATCTCTTTCTCAGGACGACGATGTTCTATCACCGTTATCTGAAGCAGATCAACAACCAGACGGCGATGATCGAGCAGGACCTGGAGAAATCGACCCGGAACCAGGAGCTCCACCGCCTGCTTAAGATGGAGAAGTGCCTGGTATACTTTACCACTTCGCTCCGCTCGAATGAGATGATGATGCTCAAGCTGAAGAATTCGAAGTGGATACGTGACTACGAATTCTCCTCGGACCTGCTTGAGGAAGCCACGATCGAGAACCGGCAGGCAATTGAGATGGCAAAGATTTACAGCGACATCCAGAGCGGGATGATGGATGCGTTTGCCTCGGTTATCTCAAACAACCTCAACATAGTGATGAAGTCGCTGACCATTGTCACAATTATATTGATGATACCTACATTGATTGCGAGCTTTTACGGCATGAACGTACCCAACAGGCTTGAGAACAACATGAATGCATTCTGGTTTATCCTGGGTGGGTCCGTTGTGCTGGCCACAGCCGGCGTACTGCTTCTCAGGAGAAAGAAATGGATGTAAGATTGCCCGTTGCGGCAGGTCAGCGATGACAAGCATTAACTTAAAGTCACTACTAAAGGTTACCGGTCTGATTATGATGATCATCGGGGGTGCTTTTGTTTCATGCATTCCGGTAGCGCTCATCTATTCCGAAAGCATCATGCCGTTTCTGTACCCGGCGCTTATAGCCTTCCTGCCAGGCGTGTTGCTCTATATATTTATCCCGGTCTCAATCAGGGAGAAAGTCAGCCTTAAGGACGGTTACCTGAGCGTTACGGTATCATGGCTGCTGCTCGCACTGCTTGGAACCATGCCGTACCTTTTCAGCGGATCGGTTCAAGGTTTCATCAATGCCTACTTCGAGACCATGTCAGGTTTTTCCACAACCGGTGCAACGGTAATCGGGAACGTGGAGATCCTTCCGAAATCGATCCTTTTCTGGCGTAGTCTCACCCACTGGATAGGTGGCGTGGGGGTAATACTGCTTGTGATCGTAATCCTTCCAAACATGAAATCAGGAGGATACCATCTCTTTACCCTTGAGTCATCGCTGAAGCAGAAGATTCTCCCTAAGACAAGGTCCATTGCTGCTACTATTCTGATCATTTATGTATCCATGACCGTTCTGGAGGTGATATTGTTAAGACTGGGTGACATGCCTCTCTTTGACGGCATATGCCACTCATTTGCCACTGTATCGACGGCCGGGTTCTCCACAAGGAACACAAGTATCTCGGAATATTCACCATATATTCAATATGTTATAGGGGTTTTCATGTTTCTTGGCGGTATCAGCTACATTGTATACTATTTCCTTGTCAGGGGTGAATTGAAAAAAATTGCATCGTTCGAGGAGCTCTGGTTTTACATCTTCTTTGTAATTGCAGCCACCATGCTGGTGACGATAATCCTGTACACCGAGACGGAGCGAAACCTTGCCCTCTCACTGAGACACGGTTACTTCCAGGTAATTTCACAGATCACAGGTACCGGGTTTGCCACCACTGATTATATGCTGTGGCCGCCGGCAGGATGGTTTCTCATGATTCTGCTGATGCCCGCCGGAGGATGCACAGGGTCCACCACCGGCGCCATAAAGATGGCAAGACACCTTATTGCCTTCCGTAACCTGGCAGTGGTCTTCCAGCGTTTCCAGCATCACCATGCGGTAATACCCATCAAGCTGAATGACAGGGTAGTCCCGGATAATCTGAATATCACGATTCTGTCGTTTATTCTTCTCTACCTTGCCCTCACAATTCTGGGGATGATTGCAATACACTTCACGGGGGTTCCCCTCATCGAGGCGGTTGGTGCCAGTACCAGCGCCATAAGCAATGTCGGACCCGGCCTGGGGGCTTCGGGTAACTTCGGACATTACAATGATTTCACTGACGGTGCGAAGATCATTATGACGGCGTTGATGCTCATAGGAAGGCTGGAGATCTTCACAATCCTGGCGCTGTTTACCAGGTCATTCTGGAAAAATTAAGTTGATCAGTTCCCTGAAAGATGTGCCCTGATCTTCTCCAGGTTCTTCGGCGTGCCGCAATCAAACCAGTAGCCGTAATCATGCAGGCAGGTCATTATTTTGTGATTTTTGGCCAGCATCAGGTAAAGTGAAGTAAGGGAGTAGATTCCTTCGCTCATCAGGTCAAAAATTGCGGGTGACAGCACCTGTATGCCGGAGAAGCCCACCTCTTCAAGTTTCCTGCTGTTCTCCAAGGTAAGGATTTCCTCCTTTGTGGCGTTGTTGCGCCAGCCGCGAAGACGTCCTGAGGCATCAACAAGCAACATCCTGTTACCAGGCCGGTGCCTTACGGCGAGGGTAGCCAGGGCCCCCGATTCAACGTGCTGACGGTACATGCCGGGCAGGTCGAGATCAGTGAATTCATCCACATTGTGGGCAAGGAGAGGCTCACTGCCGAAGAATTCCCTGGCTTTGTAAAGTCCGCCGGCAGTATCAAGCAACTCAGCACTCTCGTCAGAGACTGTGATTTTATATCCCCGGCTCCGCAGTCTCTCTATCTCCTCAAGCATCTGCTCCGGGTGATGATGGATATTGACAAGCAGATCGTCAAACCCGGCTGCGACAAGCTTCTCTGCAGTCAGCTCAAGCATGGTTCTGCCATTTATGTCAGCCAGCGCCTTGGGTTTTGTCAGGGTCAGCTCGCCAAGCCTCGTGCCGAGGCCGGCTGCAAAGATCATTGCCTTCATGTTGTAAGAGAAGTATGTTTAACTGTAACCTCAACCCCGGGCATGGAAGAGAGCATTGAGGCAACCCTCTCCCCGCACCAGACGGAGCGGTGATGACCTCCTACGCAGCCAAACGCGACATGGATGGCGAGGATTCCCTTACGCCTCATCATGGGGAGTGAGTTTCGGATGATGTTTGTGCAGTCGCCCGCAAAAGCCACTGCCTCATCATCATTGTTGAAGAACTCTATGACTTCGGGATCAAGCCCTGTGAGTTCGCTCAGCTCAGCAACCGTAACCGGATTACGCAGTCCCCGGCAGTCAAATACAAACCCGCTGCCGTTGTCATAGCTGATTGTTCTTCCCTTAACATAGGAGAAGCTCTCGATTTGCACTGTCACCAGGTCCTGGTAATGTTCCAGGATCCGGTATTTGCGCTGCAGCGGGACGGCCAGCGAGGCCTTTTTCAGTTCCGGCAGGTCAATCCTGAGGGCATCACTCTCAAGAAGCCCGTTCATCAGTTCCACAGCAGGGACGATGCTCTCGTTGAATGTGGGTTTGTTTTCATGAAGCCCCCTGAACCCGAATGCGCCCAGAGCCTGCATCAGTCTGATGAGTGTGAATGCCCCCTGGTACATCTCAACTGATTCGCGGCTCCTGCCGGTGGCAGCTGCAAAGAGCCCAAGGTGGCGATTAATGGTTATCTCCCTGATCTTTTGAGGTATGAATGCCTTTGCGTCATAGACCAGTGAGGCTATGTCGTACTGCGGAGCTCCAAGCCTGCCCCCCTGGTAGTCAATATACCACGGTTTACCGTCCCTGATCATGATGTTTGCCGTCTGGAAATCACGGAAGAGGAAAAACTCCTGTCCGGCATCGAGCAGGTACCTCGTCAGTATTTCGAAATCGCGTTCCAGCCTGGTCTCATTGAACGGTGCCCCTATCAGCTTCAGGAACATGTACTTGTAGTAGTTCATGTCCCATACGATGCTCTGCCGGTCAAAGCTGCGGTGCGGGTAGCAAAGCGAAAGATCGAGCCCCCTGATACCTTCGGTCTGAATCCTTACCAGGTCACCCGCAATTGTCAGGAAGAGGTTTTCCGTCTCTTCGTTGAAGCGCTCCCCGTCGGAACGGCGGGCCAGCCATGTGAAGAGGTTTGTATCTCCCAGGTCCTCCAGAAAGTAGATTCTCTCCTCAGGGTAGTAGACATAAATTTCAGGCACAGGCAGGCTCTTCGATCTGAAGTGGTTGGAGAAGCCAACAAAGGCTTCGTTCTCCTCGCGGCTGGGATTGTATGCACCGATTACCTGGTCTTCGCGGCAAATCAGCCTGAAGTATACCCTGTCCGAACCGGACTGGGGAAGGCGGGTGATTATATCCGGTGGGGAGCCTTTCCAGCGCTCGAAAGCTTTTTCTACCTGTGTTCTTATATCCATCTCAAAGCCTTATAATTATCTTTTTTCGGTACAATATATATCCAAGCGCCCAGATGACAGTCACGAGCATAATGGGGAACAGTAGGCTTGCCAGTTTCTGTTCCTCGAAAAGCGGGCTGCAAAGATGCGTAAATATCCAGTTATAGAGAGAGACCTCTCCCACCGTGATCACAAGCAATGTTTTTGTGAGCATTCCTGCAAGGACGTATGTAAACAGGGCATTGGTGCCGAATGTGTTGAAGAAGCCTGTCCAGCCTCTCAGATTCCAGATATCCACAATCATAAACAACAGGGCGAGAATCACCATTCCGATCCCGCCTGCATATAACACATATGAGCTGGTCCAGATGGGTTTGTTGATCGGGAAATATTCACCCCAGAGAAGTCCGGCGCCAACCAGCAATGCTCCGACAAATGAAAGCCAACCGACAGTCTTCCAGGAGTTGCCCTTCCCGGTTATCAGTCCGCCGGTCATGAAGCCAAGCAGCACAGTAGCCGTCGCAGGAATGGTGCTCAGGAGACCTTCGGGGTCAAACGGTATGCCGAAGCCCTTGTACAGGTGGTTCTCTCCTATGAGTGCAAGGTCAACGGTCCGGGCGTAGTTCCCCTCCAGCGAATAGGGGTCACTGCCGCCCATGAAATACATCAGGGCCCAGTAACCGAACAGCAGTACGGCTGTTGCAACCCAGATGTAGTTCTTTTTGATTATGAGAACCAGTATGGCGCCAAGGCCCCAGGCAAGTGCGATCCTCTGCAGCACGCCCATTATTCGCAGTGTATCATAGTCGCGTGCAAAGCGGGGGAAAATGTTCAGAAAGAGGCCTACGGCAAATATCAGGGCCACACGTCTGATAATGCGGAACAGTGCCGGACCCGAAAACTCAAAGTTGAATTTCCGGAGGGAGTACCACATTGCCACCCCTGAGATGAACAGAAATGAGGGGAAGACAAGATCAGTCGGGGTGCAGCCATGCCATGAGGCATGTCTCAGCGGAGCATATACATGACTCCATGTGCCGGGGGTGTTTACGATGATCATGAAAACCACCGTCATACCCCTGAACACATCGAGGGACATAAGCCGCGCCGACTTGCCGGCGCTCTTTCCGGAACTCTTTGATGGTGTCATTTCGGTTGTTTTGGTCCGGTAAAAATAGCAAAATGATACCAATCAACCGGGGAAAAGAATGACAAAGAAAAGTGCTATTTTTGATTCAATTCAAAATCTGTCCATCAAATGAGAAAGAGCTTCCTGATCCTGTCTGCTGCAGTTGCAGTATCAATGCTGACCCTCTCCGGAGTAAGGCCCGCTGAAAACAACCTTCCGTGGAAGAAGTTTGCGGGGGATCAGAAGGTTGACAGCATTCTCAGCAAAATGACTGTCAGGGAGATGATTGCTCAGCTTGTCTGGGTTCCGGCATGGGCAGACGAAAAGGGTGGCAACTACAGGCAGGTTGAGGAACTTGTAACGAAGTACGGCGTGGGAGGTGTCATCTTCTTCGAAGGATCCCGTGACCTGCAGGTTGACTTCACCAAACGGATAAGCCAGGTCTCCAGGATTCCGCTCATTATTGCTCAGGATGCCGAATGGGGCACCGGTATGAGGCTTCGCGAAGTGGAGGATTTCCCCTACCAGATGACCCTCGGGGCTGTGCAGAATGACTCTCTCATATATAAAATGGGAGCTGCCGTAGCCTGGCAGTGCCGTGACATAGGCGTCAACCTGAACCTGGCACCAGTTGCCGACGTGAACAACAACCCGCTGAATCCTGTAATCAACTACCGCTCATTCGGCGAGGATCCGGAGCAGGTAGCCGGCAAGGTCGTCATGTACATGAAAGGCTTGCAGGACAACGGTGTAATCGCCTGCGCGAAGCATTTCCCGGGCCATGGCGACACAGATACCGATTCACACACCGGCCTTCCCGTCATCAGGGGTAACCGGGACCGTTTTGATCAGGTTGAGCTTATTCCGTTCAGGAGGCTCATCGATGAAGGGATAGGGGCAGTGATGATGGCGCATATAAGCGTGCCTGGGCTCGATGAGTCAGGTATTCCGGCAACATTTTCCGGCAAGGTTGTAAGGGAACTTCTTCGCGGTGAGGCCCATTTCAAAGGACTGATCCTCACCGATGCAATGAATATGGCAGGGGCTACAATGACCTATCCTTCAGGCGTCGCCGATGCTGAAGCTTTCAGGGCGGGCAATGACATAATAGAGTATTCGACCGATCCGGTGCGCGCCATCGATGAGATAGCCAAAAGGGTTGATAAGGGAGAGATTGCCGTCAGCGAGGTTAAGGAGAGATGCCGCAAACTGCTTGAGGCCAAGATGTGGATTGAGAGTCAGAGAACGATGCACGGTGATGCTATCATTGCCTGCAACGACTCCGCAGTTGCTGCTGATGCAGAAAAAACGGCACCTGGGACTGCCACGGCAACAGCGCCAGCCGGAATCCCCGGTCCGGAGCACCCGGCGCTGATCCGTGATCTCTATGCCGGCGCCATGACCCTGCTTGAAAACAACAATAACCTACTGCCGCTTGGAAGGCTGGATCAGTTGCGTGTTGCCACAGTATCAGTAAACAGGCTGGCAATGACCGAGTTTCAGAGGATGACAGACAGGTACACAAATGCGGACCACTACTTCATCGACCCATCCAACCAACAGGGAGCGCAGTTTGTCCTGTCGAAACTCCGTGATTATGATATTGTTATTGCAGGATTCTGCGCCCTGGAACAAAAACCGGCAGGCCTTTACGGCGTGACTCCTGCCCTTAACCGGGTATTTGCACAGATTGCCTCTCTTGAACGGTCGGCAATCATTTGGTTCGGTAATCCCTATGGCGTTGCACGTCTTGACATGACAGCCAGGCCATCAGCCCTGCTTGTGGCATACCAGGACAACAACTACACCCACCAGGTTGCAGTTCAGGTTCTCTTTGGCGCAATAGGCGCCTCGGGAAGACTCCCCGTGACTGTCGATGAGACTTATCCTCTCGGAACCGGCATCAGGACTGCCGGGAACATAAGACTGCAGTTCGGTTTTCCCGAAAACGCCGACCTCTCTTCGGTCAGACTGATCAGCAGGATCGATTCGATTGTGCAGGAAGGGCTTGACTCCCTCGCCTACCCCGGTTGCCATGTGCTTATCGCCCGTAAGGGCGTTGTGGTGCTGAACAAATGCTACGGGTTTCATCTCTATGACAGCACCGAGGCTGTAAGCGAACATGACCTCTGGGACCTCGCTTCGGTTACCAAGGTATCTGCTGCCACACCTTCACTGATGTTGCTTAAGGACCGTGGTGTGTTTGATCCTGACAGGACACTGGGAGACTATCTGCCCTGGTTCCGTTTCTCCGACAAGGGCGACATGTTGCTCCGGGAAATGCTTGCACACCAGGCGGGACTGCGGTCATGGATACCGTTCTGGAGAAACACGATGGAGAATGACAGCACATTCAGGAAAGGGGTCTTCAGCGACTACACAAACCGCCGGTTTGCTCTTCAGGTATCAGACTCAATCTACATGAACCGCCATTACCTGAGGGATATGTTCAGGGAGATACGAGACAGTCCTGTGGGAAGCAAGAAATACGTCTATTCCGATCTCACTTTCATCCTTGCTGCAGAGATCATCGAGAGTCTCACTGACAGCACAATTGACAGATTTGCACCGGCAAACATCTACCGGCCCATCGGTGCACTCAATATCACATATAATCCGCTGGAAAAATATCCGCGTGAGCTCATAGTCCCAACAGAATATGACTCCCTCTTCAGGAAACAGCTGCTCCGTGGCACGGTGCATGACGAGGGGACAGCCATGCTGGGGGGAGTATCAGGGCATGCAGGGCTGTTTGCAACGGGAAATGATCTTCTCAAGCTAGTTGAGATGTACCGCAGAGGTGGCGAATACGGAGGTGTCAGGGTTCTGAGCAGCGATGTCCTTAAGGAATTCACCCGTGTGCAGTACCCGGAGAATGATAACCGAAGGGCGCTTGGATTTGACAAACCGCTGCTGGGTAATGATACAATACCTCCCGACGAGGCCTATCCTTGTCCCTCGGCATCACCGTCAAGCTTTGGCCACTCGGGATTCACCG
>JAEYZD010000141.1 GCA_023430725.1 Bacteroidota bacterium
CTCTTCAGCACACCCGGGTTCGACCCGGTCGAGTTTACCCGGCTTCAGATTGAGGCATTCAACAGACTGTATAACAACCAGCTGCATGAGTTCTATCACTCAACCGGTCTCAGGATTGAGACTGATCTTCTCAACGGAAGACTGCTTCCTTCAGTCACAACCGTTTTCAACTTCACATCGAAGGACTTTACGATACGCCCTGCAGTCAGATACAAACCCTCTGACGGAGTGACTCTCAGTGCCGGATATGAGCATTACAGCGGCGCAAAAGGTGGCATGTACACTATCGTTGATGACTTTATGAAAGTATTGTACTTCGCAATCAGGGTAGATTTTTAGAGCTATGACAGACTTCATTATAAAATACAGATGGGTTATAATAGCAGTCTCAGTTATTCTGGCAGCCGGACTGGGACTTCTAATACCCTCCTCGGAAACAGATCCTGACATCAGGAATTATATCCCGCGAAACATGGATTCAAGGGTCACCAATGACTCCATCGAGCAGGAGTTTGGTGTCCAGGATATGATAATGGTGCTCTTTACTGACACTACAATTCTCAAGCCCGGCGACCTGAGGCAGGTCAGGGAGATTGACAGGGCATTCTCAAGGATGGAGGGAATTGGTACGGTCAACTCCGTCTTTACGGCACGGAAGATTGAAGGCAGGGATGGGATGATGGTGGTTGATCCGCTCATTGAAAAGATACCAGAATCAGCCGAAGGGCTGGAAATCCTGAGACAGGACATCCTTGCCAACGCCTTTGCCCGCGATATAGTCATATCATCAGACATGACCTCGGCAGCCATAACAGGAACAATCAACGCAAATGTGTCTGAATATGAGACGTTGAGCAAGGTTGATTCAGTCATTGCAAACAGCAGCGGGGATGCACGGATCCTAACCGGTGGTCTGCCGTATATAAGGCAGTTCATAACATCGGATGTAAATCATGATGCACTGATCCTGATCCCTCTGGCCCTGATAATCATGCTGACAGTGCTGAAGCTGTCTCTCGGCGACTGGAGAAGCGTCTTCATTCCATTTACGGTGGTGATACTTTCAACACTCGTGACAATGGGCCTGATTCCGCTGCTTGGATGGAAATTCTCGATCATCATGTGCCTTGCTCCCATAATCCTTATTTCAGTCGCAAATAATTACGGCATTTACCTGGTATCCAGGCACCAGGAGCTCCAAAGGGCTGACATACCCATGACTGGCCGGGAGACAGTCAGGGCGATAACAGGCACGCTGAATATGCCCATACTTTTCAGCGGACTTACCACAATAGCCGGATTGCTGGGCCTCCTGACCCATTCAATAATTCCGGCCAGGCAGGTTGGCATACTGGCAGCAACGGGTGTCAGCCTGGCGCTGGCAATGAGCCTGCTGCTGATACCTGCCCTGATCTATCTGCAACGCTCTACGGGGAGGAAACCACGGACACCGCAGTCTGAAAGGAATGATCTCATCACCCGTGGGCTGGCAAGAATCTCGTCAGCAGTCATCAGGCGTCCGGGCAGAGTACTGCTCGTTTCATTGGTGCTGACACTCCTTCTGGGCACCGGCGTGATTTTCCTCAGAATTGAAACAAATCAGGAGAGTTTCTTCCCGCACAAACATCCGGTGAGAGAGGCTGCAGAAATAATCAATACAAAATTCGGCGGATCACAGACGATCTCCGTGATGATCAGCGGTGATATCAAGGATCCCGTCGTGATGCAGAGGATAGATGACCTTACAGGCCACCTGAAGGGCTCGAAGGGTGTCGGCAGCGTCTTCTCCATCTCGGATGTTGTAAGGGAGATGAGCAAGGCGCTGTATGAGCCCACGGAGGAGGGATATGACATGATACCTTCATCCGGTGAGGCCATCGCTCAGATGTTCGAGCTATATAATATGAGCGGAAATCCTGACGATTTCAGGCAGCTGATGAACTTCGAAAACACGAAGGCCCACCTGCTGGTCCGCCTCTCCCATCCTGACAACAAAACCGTCAGAAACCTGAAGGATGATTTAGAAAGTTATACTGCAGATTTCCCTGCCAGGGTGACCACCGGAGGGTATGCCTTCATTATGAATGATTTTGCACAGAAGATAATCAACGGGCAGGTCTCTTCACTTGTATTTGCCCTGGCTATTGTGTTGATTCTCCTGGCAATCATTTTCAGATCGGTAAAGGGAGGGTTGACAGGATCAATTCCCCTGGCGGCATCAATACTGATCCAGTTTGGTGTTATGGGGCTCACGGGTGTTGCAATTGACGCCGCCACTGCCCTCCTCTCTTCAATCATGATTGGTGTGGGTATCGACTTTACAATCCAGTACCTGTGGAGGTACAAGATAGAGCTGGCAAAGGGTGTTTCGCATCCTGAAGCCATAAATGCCACCTACAGAACTACCGGAAGGAGTATTGTAATCAATGCGCTGAGCGTGATGGCCGGATTCTCGGCCACCTTTATCTCCGGTTTCCTGTCGATAAGATTTTTCGGTTACCTGACTCTTCTGGCCATTGGTTCCTGCCTTATCTACGCCATTATAGTCATGCCGGCATTCATGCTTTATTTCAAGCCTCTGTTCATTGAGGCAAATCAGAAAACAAACACTAAAAACAGAAGAAATAATGAAAAAGATGTTATTCCTCTTGTCAGCAATATCGGTTCTGTCACTGCAGGCCATGCTGGCGCAGCAGTCAGATCCCGCGCAACTGATGGATAAAAGCCGTGACCTGACAATGTCAGGGAATATCCAGTCAACGGTTGCTCTTACAATCACCGAAAAGAATGGCGCTGTCAGAACCCGAAAGCTGAATATGATAACCAAATCGTACGATGACGGGACCATCAAAAGAATGGTGAAGTTCCTCGATCCGGCCGATGTGCGGGGAACTGCTATGCTTATTATAGACAGCAAAAACAACCAGGACGACATGTGGATATATCTTCCGGCGCTGAAAAAGACCCGGCGCATTGTCAGTACGGAAAAAGGAAAGAGCTTCATGAGTTCCGAGTTCTCAAATGCAGACATGTCGAGCGGAAGCAACGCTGACTTCAGGATGAGACACATGCCTGAATCAGGAAAGGCAGGTACCTGGGTGATAGAGAGCGTTCCTGTCAGTGACGACAAGGCCGACGAATACGGTTTCTCAAAAAAAGTTACTTATCTGGAGATGGGCAGCCTTAAAACCAGGAAGATCGATTTCTATAATTTCGACAACGAACTGTTCAAGTCAATCGAGATTTTGGCCACCCAGCCTATAGCCGGCAAGGAAGGTTATGTGATGACAGACATGCTTGCCACAAACCATCTCAACGGGCGAAGCTCCAGGGTCAGATTTGACCAGGTTAACACCTCGGCAACCATTGCTGACAATACTTTTTCTGTTGAGAGTCTGGCGAGGTAATTAACCTTTTGTTATTTGCTCATTAATAATACTTTGATAAATTACGAAGCCCCGCTGACGAATATTTTCCAGCAGGGCTTCGCAATACTTTTTGTGGACTGACGGATCAATCTGACCCGCGAGGATCGGGTCGGTCTACAGAGGTTGAATAATAAGGTTTTTCCATTGCACCTTTATACCTCCGCCATCATGAATCTGGAGTGCAATTCTGCCATTGGCCTTTCCAATGACCGGGTCATTGAACCGGGTCATTTCCGTGTCATTGAGCCATACAGTAACATCAGGTCCCACAGCCTTTATCCTCATCCGGTTCCATTCTCCGGGAATGAGAATATTTTCCTTATCATCGGGTATCTGAACCAGCCAACCTCTTCCGTATGATTCATAGATGCCGCCGGTGTCATTTCCCTGGGGAGCAACTTCCACCTGCCAGCCGGAGATTTTAGTGCCTTCAATCATTGACCTGAAGAAAATACCGCTATTGCCGTCAGATACCTGTCGGAACTCGACTGAAAGGTCGAAGTCCTTATAGTACATGTCCGTGGCAAGATATCCGTAACCCTTGTCAGGACCGCTTTCACATACGAGCAGGCTGTCCTCTACATACCACTTTTCAGTTCCGTACTGTGTCCAGCCGGTAAGGTCATAGCCGTTGAAGAGGGCGATCCTGCCGGTTTCCCTGGCAGGCAGTTCCTTGATTTTCATATTCCTGAACCATGCCCTCGACCCGTGGTCCTGAAGGCTGAGATGACCCACGGTGGCCAGTCCGTATTCGGGTGCTCCTGCCCATTTGCCGCTGTTCTTGAGGGCGAACCACTCAGGAGTCCAGGCTTCAAACTCAACTATCTTTTCTCCGTTCAGCCAGTATTCTGCGTGGCCGTTGTCAAAGAGAATTCTTGAGCTGTTCCATTCTCCCGGTTCATTGAGTATCTTTTTCGACGTGTCAGGCAGGTACATTGCGTAATCAGCACCGGTCTTCTGCCATTCTGCCAGTTCACCGGGCCAGCCGATATCATCTATCAGCTGATACTCAGGACCTGTCACATAGGGGGTGCCGAATCTGTCAGATTCAACCACATGGTACATTACCCCGCTGTTGCCTTCGGGCGCAATCTTCCAGTCAAACTTCAGATCAAAATTGGAATACTCATTTGTGCTGATTATATAACCTGTGCTGTCGCTGCCGGTGCCGTCGGCAGTGAGGCATCCCTCTTCGACACTCCACGTGCCTGTTCCTTCGCTGTTATACAATCTCCACTGATCCAGACTTTTGCCGTCAAACAGCAGTTCCCATCCCTGCTCTGTTTCCTCAGAAGTCAGCTTGTTGAAGTTTCCGGCGCATCCTGTCAGGAAGATCAGGCCGGCGATAATGATTCCCGTAGTCAATGTTCTCATAGCATAATATGGTTAGTCAAGCCTCTAAAATAGCATATAATAACTTATCCTCAATCATTATCTTTGCCAGCATACAAAAAGATGCCGATGAATATACAGAGTGACACAACGATAGCAGCACCGGCGACCGGCATTGGCGGTGCAATTGGCATAATCCGTGTAAGCGGTCCAGGCACATTTGCGATTGTTGACTCACTGTTTGTACCGGCCGCCGGTAAGAATATTCTGTCAGCCGGGGGATACACTGTTCATTTCGGGAGTCTGAGGAAGGGAGAGGATTTCGTTGATGAGGTGCTTGTGACACTGTTCAGGTCTCCGGCCTCATATACCGGAGAGGATTCCGCTGAGATAAGCCATCATGCATCACCATTCATCCAGCGCAGGATCATGGAGTTGCTTATTGATCTCGGTGCGAAGCCAGCCATGCCTGGCGAGTTCACGCAGAGGGCCTTCCTGCACGGCAGGATTGATCTCTCGCAGGCTGAGGCAGTTGCTGACCTGATTGCTGCCGATTCGGAGGCGGCACACCGTCTGGCAGCCACCCAGCTGAGGGGAGGCTTCTCTGAAGGAATCGAGAAGCTGAGGAAGGAACTGATAACCTTTACTTCCCTGATTGAGCTTGAGCTCGATTTCAGCGAGGAGGACGTGCAGTTTGCTGACCGGTTTGCAATGACGGAGACAGTCATAAAGATTAAAGAGATGGTTGACAGGCTGGTCTCCTCGTTCAGGCTCGGCAATGCCATAAGGAAAGGTATCCCGGTAGTGATTGCCGGAAGGCCGAATGTCGGCAAATCCTCCCTGCTAAATGTGCTCCTTGAGGAGGAACGTGCTATTGTGTCGGATATCCCTGGCACAACACGGGATACGGTTGAAGAGGTGTTGCATGTGGAAGGACTGCTGTTCCGGTTCATTGACACTGCCGGTCTCAGGCAGGGAGGTGATGAGATTGAGGAGCTGGGTATGGAGCGTACCCGGAACAAACTTAAAGCCGCTGATATAGTTCTGGCTGTGGCAGAAGCCACCGAAAGCGCTACGGAGATCTCCTCCTTTGCAGGATCGGTCATGGAGATGACAGTCAGCCCGGAAGCCAGGATAATATTGATTGTCAACAAGTCTGACCTTATTACACGAAGTGCTGCTTTATCACTTAAGAAGGAACTGAAGGGACTCTGCCCCTTCCCTGCGGTCTTCGTTTCAGCGAGGGATTCCGTGGGGATCGATGATCTGAAGAAACAGCTCACCTCCTCTATCGGGACCGGCAGGCTTGACAATCCGCAATACATCGTTACAAATGCGAGACATTACGATGCGCTCAGGAACGTCTCAGAGAGTCTGCAGAGGGTGCTTGACGGATTCCGTGACGGGATACCCACGGTGCTTATTGCAACAGATGTCAGGCAGGCAATCTATTACCTGGGGCTGATAACAGGAAAGATCTCTCCCGAGGATATACTCGGGGAGATCTTTTCCAGGTTCTGTATAGGAAAATAATATCGGTCATTTATTCCTACCCAATAATATAAAGAGGGTGTCATTTCCTGAAAATGACACCCTCTGAATCTAATTTATCTGTATTGGATTTCTAGTATGGAGGAAGATTTAGCGGGAGGACATCATCCAGATACCAAACCGTTCCCCTCTTTGATTCAGGTACCCAGAAAATTGGGGAGGTATAGTTGTCCTGATCCTGTACAGCCTTGAAATTCTCACCGTTGAGCTGAAGCTCGGATGACGGGTAACGAAGACGCTCAGGGCAGGGCTTCATGTATTCGCCCCTGAGTACCATAGGCTCAAGCAGCGGGTGCCTTGTACGGCGGAGTTCAGCCCAGAGATCATACTGATCCGTTATGTTTACATGAATGTATTTCTGCTGCATGATTATCTCCATTTTGTTCTCCTCTCCCACTGCTGCGGTGAAATCATCCGCAATCCTTGCAGCATACGTTGTAATGTCTGCCGCCGACTTGACCGGATGAAGCACAGCCACGTCAGTCCGGTAGGAACTGACTCCGTTGAGCCAGTACCACCAGTCGCAGGAATGTACGACCGCATCCCTCATATGCTCTGCAGCCGTTTTCCCGGTTGAACCGTAGTTCTTCAGTGCTATCTCCGCAAGCAGAAGATCAACATATGCCCTGGTAGTCATAATAGCGGGATACTTGTCGAAGTTGTGGAAATAGGTTGCAAAGTTGTACATAGACACAGCGTTCTGGGCAAGTGAACTTTCCAGGTTGTCACCGTAGGCATAATACCTGTGGCCTGCACCGTAGAATGGTGTCTGGGCATCTGAATTCATCGACACACCCATGTAATCAAGGTTATTATTCCATTTCGTTGGCATTGCAATGACCGGAAGCCTGGGGTCATCAATTCCCGGTTCATATGTATTTGTACCATGGTTCATCCTTTTCATTATGACGTTGGGGATGAAGTTGGCATAAGTCCTCTCATACATGCCCCTTATGATGGTACCTCCACCTGAGGGATACTCATATGAGTAAGGCCCGAAGTAAAGATCCTGAGCAGGGAGGTTTGTCAGAGCGCTTGCCATAAGAGGCACTCCGGCCGCCTGATCAACACCGGCGAGCTTGATGCCATACTGCAGCCTCAGTGTATTGATGAACTGGACCCACTTTGCAATGTCTCCATTGAGGGCAACATCCTGGACAGCAAAATAGGCCTTGTTGTCAGCATTCATCTTGTTATAGGCATCTGTAAGGCTTTCGGATATATCCTTAAGGTCAGTCAGAACCGATATGTATATCTCCTTCGGATCGTCATATTTCGGGTAGAGAATTCCCACGTTACCCTGCAGCGCTTCAGAATAGGGAATACTATTGAAGAAATCGACGCTTCTGAGTGCAAGCAAATCCTTGAAGACAGTAGCGAGCTTGTAGTATACCTCAACCTGATCCTTCTCCTCCGCTGACATGGCTTCGATCTTTTCCTTCATCAGGGCCCACTCCTTGACTTTTGTGTAATGATTACCAAAGGAGTTGGTGACCGCGTTGGCCTGAAAGCCGTTAACACCGGTTTCCAGATCCTCGTAATCAACATAGTAGGCAAAGTAGCGGTCAGTAATGTAACGGTGAGCCACCTGGATGTATGCAGGTATTCCCCACCCATCGTTCTGCCACCAGTATTCGCCGTAATCCTTAACGAAGAGCTGCCACTGGTATAGCATGCCGGAAAACATTCCGGCAACTGACTTCTCCTCCGGCGGGTTTACGGTCTCGGGGTTCTTGTACTCGTCCTCCAGCACATCCTGGCATGAAGACAGAGCCAGACCGAAGACGGCAATGATTATGAATAGCTTTTTCATATTATTCATTTCTTAGTTGGTTAGAAACTGACGTCGATCTTGAAACCGTAGCTGCGAAGCTGTGGAAGAGGAGTATACTCTACAAACTGGTCGTTGCCAAGGAGTGATTCAGGATCGATATTCGGCATTGTCTTGAAGATGTAGAACAGGTTCCTGGCAACAAGTGATACAGTCAGTTTCTGCAGTTTCAGCTTGTTTGAGATCTGCTGTGGAATGGTGTACATGATTGCGGCCTCACGGAACTTGACGTAATCATTCTTGTAGAGTTTGTCCGGAGCGAACCACTCGTTCATATCCTGTATGTAAGTAGTCCAGTACTCGTAGGAGGAAATGATAATGTCATTTTCTCCGTAAACACCGTCAGAGACCTCTTTCACCCCATCGAGGATCAGCCCGTCATGGTAAACCATATTGTCACGGGCGCCGGCAGGTGCTGCCTGATTATGCTGCCATGCTATGCGTCTGCCGGTTGCATCATCAACGTAGTATGCCATCCCTCCGTGGGCTTCATCCCTGTATTTCAGGGACTCCTTGTTCTGACCGTTACCCAGCAGATAATAGTTGGTGTGCGACAGGAAGGTGCCTCCGAACTTGTAGTCAAATCCCAGGTGCAGGCTTAACTTGCCGTAGTAGAAATCGGTGGTGAACCCGCCGATGAAGTTGGGATTTATATTTGCCGCGGTGACAAACTTTGAATTGTCACGCATGTAGAGTCCGCTGCTGTTTACAACCCTGTTTCCCTGCTGATCGCGGAGATAATCATACATCTGAACATCACCGATGGGCTTGCCTTCCACTGCCATGATTGAGTAGCTGTTCGAACCTGCAATACGGTATTCGGTTATGCCGGGATACAGCTTTATCACCTTCGTTCGCTGGTTTGCCGTGGTGAAAGTCACATCCCATGTCAGCTTCTCAGTTCTGAGGGGTGTGTACTTTAGAAGGAGCTCATAACCCCAGTTCTTTACATCACCGGCGTTGATCTTAATTGTACTGAAACCTGTTGCCGGGGTGATCCCCAATCCCATGATCTGATCATAGGTGTGTGATGTGTAGTAGGAGAATTCGGCTACAAGAGGCTTCTTTTCAAACCAGCGTGTGTCAAATCCGATCTCGAATTCGCGCTTGCGCTCATTCTTGATATCACTTGTAAATAGAGCTGAGGGACCGTAAACAGTTACTGCACTCGTACGTTCAACCATGCCAACACCGAAGTCGCGGTTGGTCCAGTAGGGTGTCGGGGCAGCACGGCCCACATCTGCAAATGACATTCTCAGCTTGCCATATGTAAGCTGGGGCACGGCGAAGGTCTGACTGAAGTTCCATGTGGCGGATATGCCGGGATAGAAGTATGAATTGTTGGCCGGCGGCAGCAGTGATGACCAGTCATTCCTTGCGGTAATCTCTACGTAATAGGTGTTTTCCCATCCGAATGAAGCCTGGCCGAGCACACTGTACTGGGCATATGAACTGCGGTTGTGGGAGCGTGTCTGACCGAAGCTTCCTGTGGTGGTCCTGGATCCGTTGAGCGAATACCATCCGTCAAACTGAAGCCCGCCAACTGTGCTGACACCTATATTGTTCTCTGAAAAACGTGTTAATTCCGGACCGGCAAAGATCACAACGTCAAGCCGGTCATCAAGGAACTTTTGTGTGAAATTCACGAATGCGTTGTAGTTCTGGCTGACGATGTTTCTCCTGCTGAATTCATAACCGCCGCCTTCAACCACTGGCATGATCTTGGTCACCTTGTTCTCAGTGGTGAAATCCCAGTCTGTGAAGTCAGTCCCGGCATTGGCTGTCAGCGACAGCCACGGGGTGAACTGGAGGTTCATCTTGATGGCCCCGGTCATGTGGAGCTTGTCATCAATGTCACGGTTCTCAAGCTGATCCCACATCATGTTCATGTAACCGTACTGGTCAAATGACTGCGGGAGACCATAATCGTCAAGGACACCCTTCTGGCCAAACTTATCCTTGTAGAGATACTTCAATCCCTGGTAGTCAAGATCGCGGTTGAAACCGTAAGAAACGAGTCTGAACATGTTCTGGTACCGGTTCTGCGTCTGTACCTTATGGATATTTGTATAAACCTCAAAGCGTGCCAGTTCGGAAGCATTTATCTGACCGCTGAAGCTGACTGACTTGGTCTTCTGGTAGAAGTTTTCCATCATCCCGTTGTAGTCTCTGGTAGTGAATGCGAGACGCATCGCGCCCTTATCGTTGGCTCCGGCAATTGCAGCTGTAAGGCTGTTTGTGTTCGTCTTGCGGAACATGTCGATCCAGTTGTCCGGATAAGCCCGATAGGTGGTCATTGTACTGTCATAGTTCATGATTGGCGAGTTGTCAAACGCCGGACCGAACTGA
>JAEYZD010000031.1 GCA_023430725.1 Bacteroidota bacterium
CTCATATGACCTTAAGGCGAAGGGGTTCGGAGAGGCCGGCAGCGATGCCGGAGACCTGCTCAGAGAGCTGGTTTTCAAGATAATGCACTGATCAGCTGCTTATTGCTGTGGGCTTCAGGTGATGGTGGGTATGCATTGATGGCGGGCTGGCGGGTGATGGTGGGTATGCATTGATGGCGGGCTGACGGGTGATGGTGGGTATGCTTTGATGGCGGGCTACCGGGCTACCGGACTGCCGGGAGGGTCAGTTCATCTCGGGTGATTCGGGGAACTCAGCCCAGATACGGTATTTATTGTTGAGTGACCGCAGTACGTCGCGCCAGACGTTGCCCCGGCTCTTCATTATCACCTCGCCGGGTACCTTTGCAATCATCCAGGAATTATCACTGAGCTCGCGCTTCAGCTGTCCTTTTTCCCAGCCTGAGTATCCAAGGAAGAACCTCACCTGGTCACGTCCAACCGTGCCGGTAGCGATGAGGTTCCGCAGGGCATCGATCTCTCCACCCCACCATATGCCCGGTATCACCGGTACGCTCCCCGGAACCTTGCGGCCCAGAGTATGAAGATAATGAAGCGTGTCAGGCGCTACAGGACCTCCTACAGAGAGGTGCTCATCCCAGCCGTCAAAACCTTCCACGGCACTGCTGACCATAAGGTCTATCACCCTGTTCAGGATGAACCCGACAGTTCCGTCTGAGGTATGCTCGGTCAGGAAAACGATTGTCCGGTTGAAGAAACGGTCAGTAAGGAAAGGCTCTGAAATCAGGACCCTGCCTTTACCCGGGATCTTGTCCTCAGGATTGATGCTGAAAATATCAGGATAATGTCCCATCTGCCGGCAAAAATGCAGAGACAAATTAACATCTTTTGATGTCATAATCAAGAAAAATCGCGGAAAATAGTAAATTGCACGGTTCATCGCCAAAAACCATTCATGTCTCTCAAACAGTACAAAACACCGTCGATGCTGCAGTCATTGCTGCCAATCGCGGTTCTGATCTTCTTCCTGACACTCAACGTTAAATTCTTTCGCGACGACACCCTGTCGGGCGCCAACCAGATAGCCCTTATCCTGGCTGCGGCTGTGGCGGGTGTAATTGCTGTCAGTCTCGGTTACAGGTGGCTTTTCATACGCGACCGGGTAATAAAGGGGATAGGGACGGCTATGCCTGCCATCCTGATACTCTTTCTGATTGGTTCACTTGCAGGGACCTGGATGGTCAGCGGTGTTGTGCCAATGCTGATCTATTACGGGCTGGAGATACTCCACCCTAAGATTTTTCTTTTCGCCGCAGTGATTATCTGTGCTGTTGTTTCTGTCTCCACGGGTAGCTCGTGGTCAACTGTTGCAACCATTGGAGTAGCCCTGCTGGGCATTGGAAAAGCGCTTGGCTTCAGCGAAGCCATGATTGCAGGAGCCATCATCTCCGGAGCATACTTCGGCGATAAAATGTCGCCTTTATCCGATACGACCAACCTTGCACCGGCGGTGGCCGGCACCGATCTTTTCACCCACGTCAGGTACATGGTCATCACTACCACTCCTTCCCTGATAATTACAATGGTCATATTCCTTGTAATAGGATTTACAATTGACCTTGAAGCAGGGCCATCTAGTGCCGAGGCAGTTCAGGCTGCCATTAAGTCGAAATTCAACATAACACCTGTCCTGCTGCTGGTGCCGGCCATGCTGATCTATATTATTGTGAAGAAAGTGCCGCCGCTCCCGTCACTCCTTGCCGGAACCTTGCTGGCTGCAGTGTTTGCCGTGATTTTCCAGCCTCACATTCTCGGTGAGGTTGCGGCAACAGGCGGATCATTTGTGAAGCAGGCATATATTGCCGTCACAAAAACAATGTTCGGAAGTGTGTCAGTTGCCACCGGCGATGCTTCAGTGGATGAGTTGATGAGGACACGGGGTATGGCCGGGATGCTCAACACTGTCTGGCTGATAATCTGTGCAATGGTCTTCGGTGGTATTATGGAGGCCTGCGGGATGCTGAAGACAATAACCGGTAAACTGATGAAGTTTGTTCATAACGCCGGCACACTGGTCGGGTCCACGGTGGCAACCTGCCTGTTCTTCAACGTCACAGCCTCGGATCAGTATCTCTCAATTGTCATCCCCGGAAGGATGTATGCAAAGAAATTCAGGGACATGGGTTTCAAACCGGAGCTGTTAAGCCGCTCGCTTGAGGACTCCGGGACAGTCACCTCGGTGCTGATACCGTGGAATACCTGCGGCGCCACCCAGTCTGGGGTACTGGGAGTCTCCACCTGGGCCTACGCACCCTACTGCTTTTTTAACATCATAAGCCCCTTCATGAGCGTCTTCATTGCCTCAATGGGGTACAAGATCAGACGCTACACCCCTGAGGAACATGCGAAGGTTCTGGAGGAGGCCGATGCCGCCGACCGGGAACTCTACAGGGAGGAAGAAGCCTGACAGGATGTAGCCGACCGAACAAACGGGGGCGGCGGGTGTTCCATTATTGATTATCTTTGCAACGAAAAAGGTACAGGATGCTACTCAAGCTTCTTATAATATCTGCGATTCTTATCGGCCTGGCAATGGCGGGCCTGGCGATCACCATACTTCTCAAGCCGAAGGGGCAGTTTCCCGATACCCATGTTGGTCACAATAAGGAGATGCGCAAGCGTGGCATCACCTGCGCAAAAAGCACCGACACCGGCTGCAGTCCCGTTGAGAGCGGTGCCTGCTGCGGATGCGCAATGAATCATGAATGATTACTGTCCTCAGTTTCCGATCAACAGTCATTGTAAGCCATAAAGCATTGTAGCACTGGATATTCATTGATTGGATGGCAGACCATAAAGAATTGCAGAAGACAGACAACCTTGAACAGATGGCCGTAGCCCATCAGGAATTGTAACAGACAGATTTTGAAAGGATCAACCCCTATTTCTCCTCAATAATCATCTTCCTGATCCCCTCCGATACCCAGCTCTTCATCACTCCCTCCTCATCAGAATAGATCAGATATCCTTCCAGGAAATCAGATTCCTCAATGAAGGCAATTGCCTGCTCCAGACCTCCTACCATGCATGCCGTGGCCCACGCATCCGCGATTGCACCTGTCGGAGCTATGATTGTGGCACTGAGCAGCGTATGCCTGACCGGATAACCTGTCCGGGGATCAATTGTGTGCGAATATTTTATCCCGTCCTCCACAAAGAACTTCCGGTAGTTGCCCGAGGTGGCCAGCGCCATGTCGTCAAGCCGTATCCTTACCTGTATGTCCGCACCCGGAGTGTAATTGCCATCAGCCGGCGTATCAATACCTACAAGCCAACCTATGCCATTTTTGTCTCCCATAGTCCTGATCTCCCCTCCCACCTCAATCAGGCACTGTGAAATGCCGGAGCGGTATAACAGGTCAGCCACCATGTCAACAGTATAACCCTGTGCTATTGCATTTACATCAATGAACATGTCCGGGTCAGACTTGACTATGCGGTTTCCTTCCAACCGTACCTTATCCATTCCCACCAGTGCAAGAAGTGAATCGAGCATCGAAGGGTTGAACCTCTTCATTGCGTCGGGCCCGAAGCCCCACGATTTGACAAGAGGTCCGATTGTGATGTCAAAGAGACCTCCACTCTGTTCCGAGATTTCAGCAGAAGCACGGAAAACCTCGCGGAACAACGTATCGGTGCTGTCGCTGCGGTTGAAATTTATTGCGGAGATCAGAGATGAATCATTATAAATAGAGAGTGAGTTATCAATCTCCGTAAAGAGCCTTTCGATATCCTGGCGCAGAGCCAGAACATCAAGACCCGGGATTTTCTCCACAACGATATGGTAGGTGGTTCCCTGGGTAAGACCGTTTAATTCAGCGTACTCCGGCTGCTGGGAGCAGGAGAACAGGGTAAGGGCGATGACAGAACAAATGGGGATAAGGTGGTTCATAGCTATATAATCGGGTAGGATGCGGCTCGCGCCGCAGTCCCCCCACACCACCGGGCGTACTCATCGTACCACGGCGGTTTCTGTTAACGGTTTAACTTTAAACTTCAAAGATAAGGATTGTAGCCCTAATTGG
>JAEYZD010000144.1 GCA_023430725.1 Bacteroidota bacterium
CTTCCGGATATGGCTTGAGGTCAGGATAGGTGGCCTCATCAATGTACCTGTCATCCCACGGATCAAGCACCTTTGTGCTATAGGGGTCAGGTATGCTGAGTGACTCGTCAACCAGGTACTGGAACCCGTACTCCTCTTCCGGGTCAAGCCCTGTAATCTCCGTCCAGTACCAGTCACCATCAGGACTCCTTTTCATGAATCCCTCGGGGCTGTGTACCCAGTTGTTGAAGTCGCCCATAACGAAGACGCTGTTTTTATAGGGAGCATAGAGCAGAAAAGCTGCCGAGTTGTCACCGGTGATGTTCACCCCCGGCTTAAGGCCTGCCGGCACGGCTTCGGTAACTGTTGCAGTACGGATAAAGTAGTACGCAGAGTCAGCTTTCAGGATGTTGTTATGCCATGCCTTTGCCAGCAGCTTGTAGCTGCCGGAGGAGGCGGCTGTTACAGTATGACTGAGGGTTGTCTCCGTCACTTTTTTCAGGAGTGTTCCGTTCTGGTAAAGGATGATTGAGTCAGCCACTGAGGCTGATGCCTGAACCGGGATCTCCTGACCGGGGTTAACCAGTGAGGTGTAGCTGTCCGGCTGCGACAGCAGCAGTTCGAATGAAGCCTCCTCGCTTACATTGTAGAATATGTCGGTACCGCCTACGTCACGTCCGGTGGCTGTATTGGGATCCCCGACAGTGTCTCTGAATACAAAGGCAAGCCTCAGTATCTTCTCATCGGCAGGTACCCCGTAAAACTCTCTTATTGAAGGCGAAATAGTCAGGGTATAGACATTGGCTGAAACTTTTACAAGCCTTGCCTTTGCCGTAAAGACACCCCAGTTGGCCACAACATGTTTCCAGTCTGAACCGCTGGTGCTCTGATCTGTGATAACTCCGGTATGTGCATATATCCTGCTTGTTCCGGCGTAATCTTTAAGTCCCATGTTACCCTTATCCGCGTTGAAGGTTATTGTAACGGCATCTGAGGATGTCGGGAATACCGGATCAGCAGTAATCACCTGCGCCTTTGAAGTCAGACCCCACGCAGTCAGGGCAAGTATAAGGATAGCTATTTTTACTCTCATAATTTCGCGTTAGCGTATTGATTATCCGTTAAATATAATCAAAAACCTCTTCCTGTCACAGAAGAGGTTTTTGATTTCAAGGAACGCTGCGGTTTTTACCGCAACATGGGGGGTATTCCGCTTAGTTTTTAGTCATTGTTGCCACTCTTGCCCAGGGGTCAAATGTGATTGTGTAGTTGCCTGCCTCGGCAACGGAAATATCGGCTCCTCCGGGGGTAAGTGCGCCAAGTGCACCGCCAAAGTTGTAATCCCAACCGTCATTGGCCCTGAATTTAATCATTCCTGCAGTGAGGTTTATTGTTGCGGTGAAGACTCCGCCGACGGCATCCCATGACATGTTAGTGTCATTATCCCATCCGCCCGGAGTCGAGCTTCCAATAATTCCCCATCTGTCAGCCCGGTAGGTATATGCCAGAGGAGTGCTGAGGTCAAGGGTGATTGCATAGTCATCCTCAACAGTTGTAGCAATGTTGTCACCGCCGGCAACAAGGTTGAGGCTGCCTGCAGGTGCACCGTAGTTGTAATCCCAACTATCATTGGCTCTGAACTTCCATCCTCCGGCTGGCATATGCATACCACCCTTCCAGACGCGTACTGCCGGATCATATGTCAGAGGCACCTGACCACCCCATCCGTTCAGATCGCCGATCACGCCCCAGTTCATCGCTACTGCAGTATAGGTCATCGGGTCAACACCTGCATTGATGTTGATCTTGTAATATCCCATCGGAAGAGGAATGTCTCCGCCTGTGGTGGAAAGTGTTCCCGGGGTGGTGCCGACACCATAATTGATGCCGTCCCAGCTGGGTTGTTCAGAAATCTTGAACATATTTGAGGCACCGGCCATATAGATATAACCTTCAACATTGTTCGGGTTGGCCTCATTGCTCTTGACCATCGGCGACTTGTCAGGTGACCAGTCGGCCAGGCCTGAGCCGGGATAACTTGCTGCCACATAGTTGCCGGGCACATACCATTCACGTACACTCACGAGGGTTGTGAATGAGAGTTCAGGACCATATGCAGTACCTGCGCTGTTGGTTGCATAGGCACGGACGTAATACCTGGTCAGTCCTTTCAGTCCTGAGAGATTACTTACAAATGCGCCAAGGTCTGTGCCGTCGCTGGTCTTGCCATTGGCGACAGTCGGTGCGGTTGAAGTTCCGTACACAACACCCTTTTCTGTTACTGCAGCTCCGCCGTCAGCGGTTACCTCGCCACCGGTCACAGCCGTTGTGCCTTCAATATCCGTTACTTCAGCAGTGGTTACCGTTGCAAGAACCGGCAGAGTGGTGAAGTTAAGCTCCTCGCCATAGACTGTCCCTTCAGGACCTGTGGCATAGGCACGGGCGTAATACTTCTGTGCAAATGCCAGACCTGTAAGATTGACATGATAGGCAGCCGTAGTAACGATGCCGTCATACGCAGTTTTTGACTTTGCTATCGTGGGATTGGCCTCGATATCATAGCAGACTCCCCTTTCGGTGAACCCGTCTCCCTCAGCCACAACGAATCCTGTCACCGTGGCAGCGTTGGAAGTCACGTTGAATACCTTGGTGGTCCCCAGTGCAGGGTCCAGCCTGATTTCAGATGTCTCCTTTGTGCAGCCGGTGATAAGAAGCACCGCTGCCACAGGGATCATCATTATTCTCATTATTGATCTCATTTTCATAAATCTTGATTTTTATAATGTCCCTGGTTCATTAGTTCTTTACTATAGTGCATGAACCGGCTTCGTCCGGGCCGTTTGGCTGTGTAATTGTCAGGGTTATTGTGTAATTGCCTGCAGTTACCGCAAGATTGTCCCCGTTATGGAACAGGTCAGCCGGATCTGTGCCGCCCGGACGGTATCCGAGGTTCCATGCCCATGCATTATTCAGCCTGAACTTTATCTCACCGTCAACAAGATTGAGGGTAATTGACCATGAACCGGTTGCAGGGTTATATTCCATCGGCTGGTCAGGAGAATCCCATGCGTTCGGGGTGGCTGAACCTACGAGACCAATCCTGTATTCGGATATTTCAAAGGTTTGAGCCGTAACATCTACTGTCAGTCTGCCCCATCCGGTTATCTCAGGAACAATTGCCGCGCCGTTGACTGAAAGGGTGCCGGCAGCACCACCGTAACTGGTCCCTGCATCAGGGTCAGTCAGGGTGAAGGGTTTGGTCGGGTCAAGCTTGACCAGGCCGGTATATTTGCCGTCACCGAGGGCTGACTCAATCTTCTGATCCATCCCCGAGTTGACAAGATTAAGCCTGGGCAGACCATAGAGTGCCACTGTAGCGCCTTTTGAAACGGAAATATATGAGAAGGGATTGGTTCCCGTTCCCGGGGCTCCTGTTCCGGCATCAATCACCAGAACAGCCCTCAGGCGAAGATCCAGAGGTGTAGATGCATCTGCGGGGAACTTCTTGATTAGTATACCGTTCAGGTCACTGACTGTAATCTTCATTGACTTACACTGATTGCCTGACCAGATTGTCACCGGATCTGCAAACGAAGTTCCTGCGGCTGCAGCATCAATATAGTATGTTGCTGATGCCTGGAATCCGGGATCAACAGGAGTGCCAACGAATTCCAGTACCTCGGTTCCGTTTGTCCTCTCAAGGGTCAGATCCGGAACAGTGGTGAGCGTCGGAGCTACCGGGTTTGACAGCATTGTAATTATCTCGCCGTCCTTTTCACAGGAGGTGAAGAGGGCTGTCAACCCGATGAATGTCATGAATATTAATATATTTTTCTTCATTTTGATTCGCTTTAAGGATTAATAACCAGGGTTATTCACTCCGTTGTAATTCGGGTTGGATGAGAGTTCATCACCGGGTATCGGGAAGATATCCAGGTGATCCGATGTGCTGGCGCCGGCCATGGCACCGCCCTTCCACTGCCAGAGGTAGTCACCCCCGGTGAATTTGCCGAAGCGCACGAGGTCTGTGCGTCTCTGAGCCTCATAGTAGAACTCGCGTCCGCGCTCATCAATCAGGAAATCGAGGTCAAGGTCAGCAGCGGTAATGTTTCCGCTGGTGTTGCCGTAGGCGCGCTCCCTGATCTTGTTGATGTCAAGCACTGCTGCGTCAATATTGGTAGCACCGCCGATCCTGTAGAGAGCCTCTGCCCTCATCAGGTATGCATCGGCAAGGCGGAATACCGGAAAATCGGTGCTTGCGAAGGCGGTATTGTAGTTTGCCGCCCTGGAGCCGTCAGCATTGCGAGCCGTGAACTTGTACACTCCGATGCCGTAATCGCCGCTGGCTGAAGGAGCAGGAATATTCCGTGCCTTCTTGATCTTCAGGAATACGCGCTTGTCAGGTGCCAGCGAGAGGGTCGGGTCACCGTCAGGTATCGGAGCATTTCCGTACACTGCCAGCGTGTCAACCATCTTGGCCAGGAAGTTGATCCTGGCACGGTTGCCGTTCCAGTTTGTATTGGAAGTCAGCCCGTGGAAGTCCTCTGCCCTCAGGTAAACAGCGTCACTGGATGATTCAATTATGAAAGTGGTGCCCACGTAGCCCTGCACGTTGGTGCCGTCCTGCTCCCATGCAAAGATCATCTCGGGATTGCTGCGGCCGTCATTGTCGGCGCTGAAATTCTGCCTGTAATCAGTTGCCAGGGAGTAGCCTGCGTTGATCACCCTGCCCGTGTAAGTCACAACATCATCCCATCTTGGAGTGCCGGTGTACACCTCAGCATTCAGGTAGAGCCTTGCAAGAAGCATCCATGCTGCAGCCTGGTCAGCCTGGGGATATGACGACCTGGGTGCTCCCAGGGTATTTTCGATGGCAAGCAGCTCATCCTCGATATAATTGAAAATCTCTGTCCTTGATCCGATCTCCGGGAAGAACTTGCCAACACCGTCTTCTTCAGTTGTGAAGGGGAACTGACCGAAAAGGTCAATGGCCCAGTAGTATGCCAGAGCTCTCAGGAACCTTGCCTCGGCAACATACCTTTCAGAGTTTTCACCACCGATGGTTTGTGCTTTTATGATGAAGTCGTTTGCATATGTAATACTAAGCGCCAGACGCTGGTAGAGCGCTGTCAGGAACGGGTTGCTGGGACTCCATGTCTGGGTGTTGAGGTCTGCTATACCTACATCTCCCCAAGCACATATAGCCTCGTCTGTCGTTATCTCCTGAAGGTTCCAGAGTGCCCTCATTGTAGTAAAGAAGTTGCCGTCAGATGCAGTAATGTCATCACCACCGTTTGCTCCCTGCCCCGAGATGATGAAGCTCGCATAGATCTTGCCAAGGGCCATTTTAATATAGGAAGGATCAGCACCAAGGTCAAGGATTCTTGTTGGGTCATTAGGGGTGACATCCAGATCCTTCACGCATGATGAGATCATCAGCGCTGAAAGCATTATTCCGAATATTATAATCTTCTTTTTCATATCTGCTTATCGTTATTTTATTAGAAGGTAAGCCCTATACCGAGCATGAAGGTGCGGGGCCTCGGGTAAAAGTTGTTGTCAATGCCGCCTGAGACCTCGGGGTCAATACCGCTGTACTTCGTAAGGATCAGTGCATTCTGCACGGTGAAACTGACGCGGGCACCCATTGCACCGAAGAGATTGTCAAACGTGTAGCCTGCGCTCACGTTGTCGAGCTTCAGGAATGATGCATTCTCAACAAAATAGTCACTGGTGAACTGACGCTTGACAAAATTGGTTTCTGCGAGCGCCCTCGAAAAGTTCTTCCAGTATCCGATCTGCTGCATCTGGTCATATGATGCACCTGCAGCAACCTGGTTGTAAACATAGTTGCCTATGCTGGCGCGTGCCGAAGCAGAAAGGTCAAAGTTTTTGTACTCGAACCTTGCCGAGAGGCCAAGCAGGTAGTCTGCAACCGGATTATGATAGATGTACTTGTCGGCATTGTCACCGTTGACCACACCGCCTTCACCTGACTCATCAACATAAAGCCCTTCAATTGGTTTCCCGTCAGCATTGTATACCTGGCGGTTGACAAAGAAGGCGCGTGCCGGATAGCCGACCCTGGTCACCTGCTTGGTACCTGTCATACCATCACCGTAGGGTACCCCGATGTAATCAGGATCATCTGTAAGAAGCAGCTTTGTGATCTCGTTAACGTTGTATGTCGCATTAAAGCCAATTGAAAAAAGCATGTCATTCGTTGAAACCGGAATGAAATTCAGCGAGAGCTCTGCACCGTTGTTCGTAAGGCTACCCACGTTGGTAAGCAGGGTATTTGAGAAGTTGCTTGAGCTTGGTACCGTAACTAAGTTAAGAAGATCGTCGGTAACTCTTTTATAAAGGTCAATTGAACCGGTGATGCGGTCATTGACAAAGCCGAAGTCGAGACCGGCATTAAGCGTGGTTGTCTCCTCCCACTTGATATCCGGGTCATATGCATCAGGCCTCAGTGTCGGAATGAACTCCCCGTCAATATAGTAATAGGAGCCCTCCGAAGACTGGCGGTAAAGCGCCAGTGCCGGGAAGTCGTTGCCGATGTCCTGCTGCCCGGTGATACCCCATCCAAGCCTGAGCTTGAGGTTAGATACTGCCTTGACATTCTTCAGGAATGATTCCTCCTTAATCTTCCATCCGAGAGCAACCGAAGGGAACAATCCCCAAGGATTAGCCTTAAATCTTGATGAACCATCCTCACGTAAGGTGACAGTGACGAGATATCTGTCCTTCAGTGTATAGTTGATACGGCCAAAGAATGACACGAGATAGTTCCCGGGATCGGTTGTAAATGACGAGCTGTCTGATTTCTGATAAAGAGGATGCTCAGCATCGACCCTGGTGCGGGTGTAGGTCTCGCCATTCCTCTCGAAGTGCTGCCATGAGTAACCTGCGGTCACATCAAGCACACTGTTGATACTTGCCAGGTTCTTATTGTAGTTAAGGTAAAAATCAAGCAGGTTGTTGTAGTTGTTTCCACTGTAGTCTGAAATCCTTCCGTAAAGCGGAGCGGTTAGTACCGAAGGAGAGGTCTTGGGACGGTTGTTGTGACCGACACTTGTTGTATAATCAGTTGCCAGGTTGAGGTTGGCTCTTAGCTCCGGCAGGAAGGGAAGGGTGTAGTCCAGCTGGATGTTTCCGATGACCCTGTTAACCACAGACCTGTTGTCGACAGACAGTGCCTGCTCAACCGGGTTGGGTGTTCCGAGGTTGGCGCCGTAGTTTGCCCACTGGAAGTATCCGTCATAGTTTTCACTACCGTCTTTTATAACTTGGGTCGGGTCCATATTCACAGCTGAACCTATTGCACCTGAGTCACCGAAGTTGTGGTGCGTATTCATTCCCTTGAGGTTGATATTGACCTTCAGGGCATCATTGAAGAATGTGGGGTTGAGGTTCAGTGACCCGGTGAAACGCTGCATGTCAGTGTTCTTCAGGATACCGTTCTGGTCAGTGTAACCGATTGAGAGGCGGTAGGGAAGTGAGCCGACAGCACCTGAAAGGCTCAGGTTATGGTCATGGGAGACTGCAGTACGGAAGATCTCCTTCTGCCAGTTTGTATTCTGCGTTCCCAGGAGATTCAGGTTGTCAATTCCAAAGAGGTCTGACTTCTCGAGAGCCAGCTGCCTGATCTCGTCACCTGAGAATACATCGACAAATGCGATTGCATTTGCCACGGAGACATTTCCGTCATAGGAGACTGTCAGGGGCGATCCTGCCTTCCCTTTCTTGGTAGTGATCAGGATAACGCCGTTTGATGCCCTTGAACCGTAGATGGCAGTTGCGGAAGCATCCTTCAGAACCGTGAATGTCTCAATGTCATTCGGATTTACAAATGAGAGGATGTTTGAGCTTCCTGATACATTGTTGTTGTCAATCGGAACACCGTCGATGATTATCAGCGGGTCATTGGAGGCGTTGAGTGATGAACCGCCGCGCACGCGGATGGTTGCACCGCTGCCCGGTGCACCACCTGCTGTGGTGATCACCACACCTGCACTCTTCCCGACAAGCAGATCCTGTGGTGAGGTGATTGCTCCCTTGTTGAAGTCCTTTGAACTCACAGCTGCCACAGAACCGGTGGCATCGCTCTTCTTGACGGTACCGTAACCGATGACCACCACCTCGTCGAGGGCCTGAACATCAGTGCGCATGGCAACGTTTACAACATTGCTCTCACCAACGGGAACCTCCTGCGGCAGGTATCCGATGAAGGTGAAGACAAGAATATCCCCGGGCTTCGCCATCAGGGAGTACTCTCCGTTAACGCCGGTAATAGTTCCCGTAAGCGTGCCCTTGACAACGACGTTCACTCCGGGTAACGTCTGCCTGTCGGCCGCATCGGTAACTGTACCTGACACTCTTACCTGTTGCCCGAAGACAACAAGACTCATCATTATGCCGAAGGTCAGCATGAAGAGCCGTTTTCCAGTTAGTTTCTCCATAAATAGATCAGTTTAATTGCAGTTTTCAGAATTGTTATTGTTGCTAAATTTATTTGTCAAGGTTTGGGACGATAAAATTCCATCTTTTTTAAGAGTTAACCAACTCTTTTTCAGCTTTTTTACGCAATCGTTACCGCAAACGTTTGAATTGGGCTTCAGGTAAATTTCCGACAGGCGTCAGACACTCAATTTTTTTTTATCTTTACGTGTAACAGCACCCTTTCCATGGGCAGAGAAAATATAACAATAAAAGATATAGCCCGCGAGCTGGGAATATCCCCCTCAACGGTCTCCAGGGCACTCAAGGATCACCCTGACATCAGCCAGGCAACCCGCGATGCGGTCAATGAACTCGCCGAAAGATGGAACTACAGGCCCAATCCCATCGCCCTGAGCCTCAAAAGCGGCTCCTCCAAGACTATAGGAGTGATAATACCGGATGTGGTCCACTACTTTTTCTCTACAGTTATCAGCGGCATCGAAGATGTTGTCTACCAGCGCGACTACAACATGATCCTCTGCCAGAGCAATGAGATGTGGGAGCACGAGGTTAAGAACATCCGTACCCTTCTCTCCAGCCGTGTCGACGGAATCCTGGCATCAGTGGCCAAAACCACCACTGACTACCGCCATTACCGCAATATCCTTGACAAGGATATTCCCCTTGTCTTCTTTGACCGGGAAGTGGAAGAGATCAAGACAGACAGCGTTGTGATAGACGATGAAACCGGCGCCTACAAGGCTGTGAACCACCTCCTGCGCACCGGGAAAAAGCGTATCATGCATCTCTCCGGTCCTCCGCAGCTTGCAATAGCCCGTCACAGGCTGGAAGGCTACATCAGGGCCATGAAGGAGTACCGCCTCACACCTGCTGAAGAAGATATTGTTAAATGTGATGATATTTCAAGCGCAGAGCGACTTATACCCGGCATCCTGAAAAGGCCTGACAGACCTGACGCCTTCTTCGCCGTCAACGACCTGACAGCGGCACAGACGATGATGATAATCAAGCAGCACGGTCTCAGGATACCCGAGGATGTTGCCGTTGTGGGGTTCACAAACAGCCAGATAGCCACACTCACCGATCCGGGACTTACATCGGTGGACCAGAAGGGATTCGAGATGGGACAGGAAGCAGCACGTCTGCTCATTGACAGGATAGAAAAGCCCCGCGGACCACTGCAGAACAAGGTCATCACCTCAGAACTGGTCATCCGCGGTTCAACCTCGGCAAAGTAAATACCGCACTGCCGGCGGAAGGGGTCAGACAGCCGGACATCCTGACCCCGGCAGATCTACAGGAATTCTGACAGCTTCCCCTTTTTGCCTGCCCTTATACCCTTCGGTGTCTCGGAGAGTGAACAGCACTCAATCAGCGGGTCATGCTGGAATACAAGAAGGTGATCATTGCTCAGCGCCTCCTCAAGTATCTCCTGCTTCTCGGCAATTGTCACCAGCGGCAGGAGATCGTAAGCCATATTCCAGAGCAGCGGGATATGGGCCGCTGTCGGGATCAGGTCTCCGGCATAGAAGAGTTTCCTTCCCCGGTAGCTGACCAACGGCAGCATCAGTCCCGGTGTATGCCCGTAGAAGAGCCTCAGTTCCACACCCGGACAGAGTTCACCGTTCTCCTCCACCAGGTTCAGTCTGCCACTTTCACCAAATGGTTTTATGTTTTCAGGGAGAAAAGCATCCTCCTCGCGCAGGTTCGACTCATTGGCCCACTCCCACTGGGCACGGCTGATGTGATATGTTGCGTTCGGGAAGAATGGCACCATGAGGCCCTCGCCGTCAAGGACAAAGCATCCGCCGCAGTGGTCGGCATGAAGATGGGTGATAATGACATCGGTTATATCCTCCGGCCTGTAGCCGCACTCTGCGAGGCCTCCGGTAAGTCCCGCTCCGCCGTGAAGGTACGCATGACGGAAAAACTTCTCATCCTGCTTGTCTCCCCATCCGGCATCAACAAGTATAACACGCTCACCGTTATCAATAACCATTGAGGTCAGAGACAGGTCAATCGTATTATTGTCATCTGCCCCGGTCTGCCTGCTCCAGAGGGCCTTTGGTATCACTCCGAACATCGCTCCTCCGTCAACCCTGAAATTCGATATATTGAAAAGGGATACTTTCATTTTTTGCCATATTAACCGCTGCAAGATAACCAATTTTGGTATTTTTGGCAGGTGATTCAGAACTGTACCCCAGCCAATGAACCCTGACTTCAATACGATACTGTTTGCCTTCGCCCTGACCCTTTTCGCCGGTCTTGCCACAGGCGTGGGCAGCACAATTGCCTTCTTTGCGAAAAGGACGAACACAAGGTTTCTGACAGTCAGCCTTGGCTTTTCTGCCGGGGTGATGATCTATGTTTCCTTCGTTGAGATCTTTGTAAAGGGAAGGGAAGTACTGACCCTGGCCATGGGCGACCGGCAGGGATGGTGGGTGGCAGTCCTCGCTTTTTTCGGCGGCATCGCTCTGATTGGTATAATCGACAGGCTCATCCCGTCGCAGGAGAACCCTCACGAGGCCAGGAAGATCGAAGGTGGCGAAGAGGAGGCCAGGAGCGGAAAACTCCTCAGGATGGGAACAATGACTGCCCTGGCAATAGGTATACACAACTTCCCGGAAGGACTTGCCACCTTCACCGCAGCTCTCTCCGATCCGAAGATCGGAATTGCAATTGCAGTGGCTGTGGCAATTCACAACATCCCGGAAGGGATAGCAGTCTCGGTACCGATTTATTACGCCACCGGAAGCAAGCGCAAGGCTTTCAGACTCTCTTTCCTGAGCGGTATTGCTGAACCCATCGGGGCAATTGTCGGGTACCTGCTGCTGCTGCCACTGATGACGGATACGCTGATGGGAGGGCTATTCTGCTTCGTGGCCGGAATCATGGTGTTTATATCGCTCGATGAGCTGCTGCCGGCTGCAGAAAAATATGGCGAACATCACCTCTCTATTTACGGCCTTGTCTCCGGAATGGCCGTAATGGCCCTCAGTCTGTTACTCTTTAAGTAAACAAAAACTGGTCTTTTCTGTTGCTTTAGTAGTATATTTGCTCTTCAAACAAAACTAAAATTCATATTATGATGAAAAGAACACTGACTGTTATTCTGGTACTGGCCGCGCTGGCAACCGGCGCACAGGCTCAGAGCTACAAATCAGCCATTGGCCTAAGGGGCGGTGACCCCTCGGGTATCACATTCAAGACATTCATTAACAGCACAAACGCACTTGAACTTATCGCCGGTACCGGGTACTGGGGTCATAACTTTGCAGTGACCGGTTTTTACCAGTGGCAGAAACCGACCGACTGGACACCCAACCTCGACTGGTTCGTTGGACCGGGAGCACACATAGGGTTCTGGAATGATTATTACAGGAACGATTACGGTACAGGCATCCTTATTGGAGTAGACGGCATCATAGGACTCGAGTATACACTTGATGACATTCCCCTTAATTTTTCCCTCGGAGTAGGGCCTGCCATACAGCTTACAAGCGGACCCGGCTTCATGTACTGGAACGGAGGCTTCGCAGTAAGGTACGTCTTCTGACCCGTCTGAAAGGCTTATAACGGGGCGGGTTCAGGGACGGCACATTTTTTTGTGAAATATTTTGTATTTTCAAAAATAGATGCCATCTTTGCATCCGCTTTTTTAAGTTCTTTAAGGTCCATTCGTCTAGTGGTTAGGACGTCAGGTTTTCATCCTGGTAACAGGGGTTCGATTCCCCTATGGACTACAAAATTTACTAGAAACAGACAGTATGGCTAACCATAAGTCGGCGCTCAAAGCCGCAAGACAGGCAGAAACAAGGAAGGAAGACAACAAGTACTTCGCACGTACCATGCGTAATTCACTGAAGAAGATGCGCAAGACCACAGAGAAGGCTGAGGCTGAAAAGATGCTTCCTGAGCTGAGCGCGATGCTTGACAAGCTTGCAAAGAAGAATGTCATTCACAAGAACAAGGCATCAAACCTCAAGTCCTCGATCACGAAACACGCTCAGAGCCTGAAATAGGGTTCTACTCCAGATATATTTTAACAGCCGCCACTTTCATGTGACGGCTGTTTTTTTTATCTTGCAGCGGGATAATTTGTTTTGCTGCATGTCAATGAAAATCACAGACTGGGCTGTCGAGGACAGGCCCCGTGAACGGCTCTGGAACCAGGGCCCCGCAAGCCTCAGCGATGCTGAGCTCTTGGCCATTCTCATAGGATCAGGTACAAGGAACAACTCTGCCCTGGACCTGGCACGCGAACTGCTGGCCCTTGCCGGCAACTCACTCGGTCAGCTGGGAAGACTCAGCACGGGCGAGATACGTAAAATCAAAGGGATGGGTGAAGCCAAGGCCGTAACAATAGCTGCAGCCCTCGAGCTGGGGCGGCGCCGGAAGATAGCCGAAGCCTCTGAAAACCCACAGATACGCTCATCAGCCGATGTGTTCGGAATAATCAGCCCGCTGATGGAAGACCTGACCCACGAGGAGTTCTGGATACTGTTCCTCAACAGGGCAAACCGTGTCACCGGCAGGATGAAAATCAGCCAGGGAGGCGTCAGCGGCACAGTCACCGACGTGCGCATCGTAATGAAAAAAGCGATCGAGACCCTTGCATCAGGACTTGTCATCTGCCATAACCACCCTTCAGGAAACACCAGTCCGAGTGATTCTGACATCCGCATCACCCAGAAGATAAAGGAGGCAGGTGCCCTGATGGATATTCAGCTTCTTGATCACCTGATAGTTGCAGGAAAGGATTATTACAGTTTTGCTGACAACGGGGCACTTTAGAACTGCCTCTCCGAGAGCCTGACGTCCGATCTGTCATCACACAGTTCAAGCATCTCAGTAACTGTCAGGCCGGTAACAGGGTGTATGGCTTCCGGTGCCACCTCCGCCAGAGGCTCCAGCACGAACCGCCTCGAGTGAAGCTTCGGATGTGGCACCTCAAGCCCCGGCAATGTAATAACCCTGTTATCCCATAACAGTATGTCAAGGTCTATTAAGCGCGACTCATACTGCCCTCCGCCGCTGCGCTTTCGCCCCATGCGCCCCTCGATTGACCGGAAGAGCTGCATCATCCGGGCCGGATCAAGGGTGGTTCTGATTACAACCACCATGTTCAGGAACAGCTCGTCAGCGTCAAAGCCCCAGGGCTCTGTCTCCCAGACGGACGAAGCAGCCGTGATCTCCCCGGCTTCCTCCCTGATCAGTTCCATGGCACGCCCGAGGGCGGCAAACCTGTCTCCCAGGTTGCTTCCCAGTCCGGCAACGACCGTTGAGGTTACCTGCGTTTTCATATCATATGGTTCATTGCCTTAAAGATGCCTGTTTTTTTTATAATTTGGTCACTCAATTCAACGTACAGAAATATGAAAACTTTCCTCAAAATGCTGCTCGCCGTAATTGCCGGGCTCATAATCACAAGTATCCTCTTTTTCGTGGTCATGCTGTCGGTTATATCGGGCATGGCTGCCGCCGGCAAAAAGACGGTTACCGTACCCGAAAAGTCCGTGCTGGTGATAAAAACCGGTGCGATGATACCTGACCGGTCCACGGGTAACCCCTTCAGCACTATTGATCCGGTTACAATGTCATTCACCCAGACCCCGGGCCTGAACGAGATCCTCAAAAACCTGAAGAAGGCAGCGGAAGACGAAAACGTCAGCGGGATCCTGATCGAGAACGGCACCATGCCATCGGGATGGGCCACAGCGGATGAAATTCGCTCTGCGCTGAAAGAATTCAAAGAAAGCGGCAAGTTCGTCTATTCATATTCCGACTATATGCTCATGCAGGAGAGCTACTTCATCTCCACGGCAGCAGACAAAATCTGGATCAACCCGACGTCGATGTTCGACTTCAAGGGACTGGCAGCTGAGGTGACATTCTACAAGGAGGCCCTCGAGAAACTCGGTGTTGAGGTACAGGTTATAAGGCACGGCAGGTTCAAGGGAGCTGTGGAACCGTTTATGCTTGACCGGCTCAGTGATGAAAACAGGCTCCAGATAACCGAATACATGGGTTCGATCTGGGAACATGTTGTTAATGTGGTCTCCGAGTCACGCGGGGTACCGGTTGCCCGGGTGATGAGCCTGGCTGACTCACTTGGCGGGTATGACCCCGCGCTGATGACGAGCGCCGGACTGCTTGACGGAACAATCTACCGTGATCAGCTGGAGGACAGCATAAGGGCTGCCGCAGGAATAGAAGATGGCAAAAAGATCAGTTACATCTCAATGTCGAAGTATACGAACGCTCCCGCGAAAAATGCCCCGGAAGGAGGCAAGGATAAGATTGCGGTTCTCTTCGCCGAAGGAAGCATAGACATGGGCGAGGGTGACGACTCAAATATCGGTGGGACCAGGTATGCTGCGGAGATGCGCAAGCTGAGACTGGACTCTACGGTCAAGGCAGTGGTCTTCAGGGTCAACTCGAGGGGTGGCAATGCAATCGCCTCTGACGAGATCTGGCGCGAGGTGGAGCTCACTGACAAGGTCAAGCCTGTTGTTGTTTCAATGGGTAACTATGCAGCCAGCGGAGGCTACTATATTTCTGCTGCCGCGAGGAAGATCATGGCTTCGCCGGTCACTGTCACCGGCTCAATAGGAGTCTTCGGCCTCATACCCAATGCGGAAGTCCTGCTCGACAAGAAGCTGGGCATCAGCTCCGAAGTGGTTCGCACCAATGCCCACTCCGACTCCCCTTCGCTGACAAGACCACTCAACGCCTTCGAAAGGGATGCACTGCAGTTCAACGTTGAACGTACGTACAGCACCTTTACCGGCGTTGTCGCAGAAGGCAGAAGCATGAGGCAGACAGCAGTTGACAGCATCGGCCAGGGACGCGTTTGGAGCGGCTCTGACGCAATGAACATAGGGCTGGTCGACTCCTTCGGCGGGCTCCGTGAGGCAATCAAAGAGGCAGCCTCGCTTGCAGGCCTGGATGAGTACAGGACAATTGAGAAGCCTGAAGCATCGGATTTCTATACGAAGCTGTTGAAGCAGCTGACAGAAGAGATGCGTGCAAGAGCCATCCGTAACGAGCTTGGCGAGGTCTCAAGGTATTATTATGACCTGAAGGAGATCATCTCATCAGGAGGGATAATGGCCGTAATGCCTTACCACCTGGAGATCCGTTAGGATGATCCGCCCGTTGAAGCCTCTCCTGTGGTTTGCCGCACAGCTTTACGGGCTGGCCGTGGCTGTCAGAAACCTGCTGTATGACATCGGTCTCCTCCGGAGCCACTCATTTGATTCTCCGGTGATCTGCATCGGGAATATAACTGCCGGAGGGACGGGCAAGACACCTCACGTGATCTGGCTGGCAGAGAAACTCTCTGCCTCTGGCCGCGTGGCAGTACTCAGCCGGGGTTATCTGAGAAAGAGCCGCGGTTTCCGGCCTGTGACCCCGGAGAGCACCCCTGCCGATGCAGGCGATGAGCCACTGCTGATGGCGCGAAGCCTCCCGGGCGTACAGGTATATGTTGACCGCGACAGGGTGAACGGGATAAGGGAGATACTCAGGTGTGACCCGGTGACAGAGGCGGTGATCCTCGACGACGGATTCCAGCACAGGGCGGTAAAGGCTGGCATGAATATCATCCTTACCGACCGGAACCGGCTGATGACACGTGACAGGCTCCTGCCGCTCGGAATGCTCAGGGAACAGATCGGTTCTGTCAAAAGGGCTGATATTATTATTGTTACAAAATCTCCATCGAATGTTTCCCGGGAAGATCGCGGGCAGGTCACCGGGGAACTCAGGGCGGCCGGTGCCACTGCTCCGGTTTACTTCACTACTTTTGCCTACGGAGATCCGAAGCACCTTCTAAGCGAAACCATCAGGCAGATTAAACCTGAAACACACCTTCTGATGGTAACCGGAATTGCCAGCCCCGCACCAATGGCGGAATACCTCAGAGGCATTGCAGGGAGCGTGACTCAAATCACCTTCCCGGATCATCACACTTTCACTGCTGAAGATATCGGCAGGATCACCTCGGCCTTCGATTCTATAGGCGATAGAGACAAATTCATCGTCACAACCTCCAAGGATGGCGTCAGGTTAAAAGAAATCGCTAATATTGCAGATCACGTCCGGCAGGCCCTTCATTACCTGCCTGTAAGCGTGCAATTCATTGAAAATGAAGACGAATTCCTAAACAAATTGTATTCATATGTTGGAAAAGATTATCAGGACCGCTGAATTTCTGGCCTCCAAAGGATTCAAGGACCCCGAGGCAGGTATAGTTCTGGGAACAGGACTGGGTGGTCTGACAGCAGAGATCGACATCCAGGTTGAGATTCCCTACAGTGAAATTCCCGAGTTCCCGGTTTCCACCGTTCAGGGTCATGCCGGAAAACTTATCTACGGAGACTTTGGAGGGAAGAAGGTTGTAGCCATGAAAGGCCGTTTCCACTATTACGAGGGATACGGCTCGGAACAGGTCACCTTCCCCATCAGGGTGATGAAGGAGCTTGGTATCAGGGCGCTCTTCCTTTCAAACGCCGCCGGAGGAGTCAATCCTGAATTCAGAATAGGTGATATAATGATAATTGAAGATCATATCTGCCTGGTTGACAATCCGCTGATCGGTCCCAACGACGACCGTATCGGACCGCGTTTCCCCGACATGAGCGAGCCCTATGACAAGGCGCTTATGGAAAAGGCACGGAAGATTGCCGCAGATCTTGGCATACCTGTCACCAGGGGCGTGTACCTCTCAACCACGGGACCAACCTTCGAGACCCCGGCCGAATACAGGTTCTTCAGGATCATCGGTGCCGATGCCGTGGGGATGTCAACAGTACCCGAGGTGATAACAGCAAGGCATATGAACCTCCCGGTATTCGCCGTAAGCATCATCACCGACCTGGGGGTGGAGGGGAAGATAGAGTACACAACTCATGAGTCTGTCCAGCAGGCCGCAGAGCACAGCGAAGAGAAGATGACGCGTATCATGAAGGAGCTCATCGCAGCACTGTGATATTTCCTCTGATCAATTGATCATCAATATATTACCGAATGCCCGGACATACAATCCGGGCATTCTTGTCTTAACCCTCTCCCATTCACCGGTAAAGCACCGCACAGACCTCTTTCCACCGTCCTGAAGCACCGGTGGAGTTGTAAGATTCAGCCATGATTATATACAAACCTGCCGGCAACCGCCCCCCCTGGTCTGAGAGGCCGTCCCAGGTCAGGCTGGTGCCTGGACCGGCAGACACCCTTTCTGCAAGTCGTCTTACAGGATAACCGCGGTCATTGAAGACTGTAACTGAAATTATGTTCTCCTCCCCTCCCGGGAAAAGACTGATCAGCAACAGGTCCTCGAACCCGTCTCCGTCAGGGGAGATCCTTCCTGAAGCAAGGGTAAGCCCGGCGGCCTCTCCCGGCTGTTCAACCACGACGGAGTTGGGAGCACCCGGAGATCCCCAGTTGCACGCCTCAGAGGCTGAGCGCCAGTTTCCGGCCACCTGCGATGGTAGTGACGGAGACACCTTTTCCAGGGCTACTCCCCGTGTGCCGGAGAGAAACGGCATATGCATCGCGGGACTGTAATCTACCCTGTCAATGATATTCAGGCTTTTGTCATAAAGGATCAGGGAACCTCCGTCATTTGGCAGTGAAGGGAGACGGTCAGCCCGGAAGAGGGCGGCATCATCCGCGCAGGGAAAGATATCACCGAATTCCACGCTGCCAGCAGTGAGTGCCAGGTAATCCCCCGGCAACAGCTGACGGTGCCTTGCGGTGATTGCAGACGCCTGTGCCGTGCTCCCTCCTGCAAGGTAGAGCCGGGACATATCAAGAACCTTCCCGGAGTTATTGTAAAGCTCAATATACTCATTCTGACCTTCAGAAGGATCTGGCATCAGCTCGTTGAAGAGGATTTCACCGGAGAGGGGATCTTCCGGCAGGCCGGTCCTGAATTCCGTCAGGCACGGTCCATTGCCGGCAAAGTCGGTTATCTCAGGTGGAATGCTGACTGTAATTAACCTGCCGGCAACCAGGGGCTCATCCAGACGTACGAGAACAGTACGGTCAGCCGGATCGCCGGAGGATGCCCCCGGTGCCGGACTGCCGTCAGCAAGCCACGAAGAGGCACCTGCAAGCATAACCGTCTCATCAAATAGCACCGACAGTGTATCCGGCGCTGCCGGCCAGGCGGCAATCAAACGCGGACAGCGGTTATCCGCAACAGTTACAACAGCAGAATTTGCCCTTCCCGGGGTGCCACCCGAAGGATCAGATGATGGACTCCAGGCATAAGGCTCATGAAAGGGATTGTCCGTATCAGTGAGCTCCGCGGACCACCCTCCGCCCGACCGGGGCCCGTCACCCAGAAACTCCGGGCCGTAGCTGACGGCATGAATCAGTGACCCGCCCGGATCACGAAGAGCTATCAGCTCTCCGGCATCGTTCAGCGAGGGAAATGATTTCACTGCCATCACCCGTCCGTATGGCAGCAGGTCACTCCTGCTGCCCGTGGAACAGAGTATTATCCTCCCTCCGGGTTCAATCCAGCCCGTGGACAGAAACGCAGTGTCAGGACCAGCTATCAGCATAATCCCTCCTGTTGCGAGAGTGTCTCCGGTGCGGTTGAAAATCTCGAGGTACTCACGTTCAGGCAGCCCCCGTGATGGGGTGGGATCGGCCATTATCTCGGTTATGACAACATCGCCGGTGGCCGGATACCTGACGGCGCTGCCCCCTGTCTGTGCCGTAACAGACAGATACAATGAGAGTAACGGCAACAACACAATCTTTTTCATGCAGCGGGACCAAAAAAGGATTAAATTTGTCGCACTTTTTCTCTTTATAAAGTTCGGATAAATTTTTTAAACACGAAAAAAATGAAAGTTGCAGTTATAGGAGCCACGGGGATGGTGGGCAGGATGATGCTGAAGGTTCTGGAAGAGAGGCAGTTCCCTGTCGACAGGCTCTTCCCGGCCGCTTCGGAGCGTTCCGCAGGCAGGGAGGTCATCTTCAGGGGCAAGCCGGTCAGGGTTGTAAGTGTGATGGAGGCGGTGGAGGCTGTTCCTGATGTGGCGCTATTCTCTGCCGGCGCCGGCGTCTCAAAAGAGTGGGCTCCGGTATTCGCCGAGAACGGAACTGTTGTAATCGACAACTCCTCAGCATGGAGAATGGAAGAGGGGATACCGCTGGTGGTGCCTGAGATCAACGCAGCTGCCATTGCCCCCGGCACCCGCATAATTGCCAATCCCAACTGCTCAACCATACAGATGCTGATGGCCATCGCACCCCTGCACAGGGAATATGGCATAAAGCGACTTGTAATCTCTACATATCAGTCAGTTACCGGCACAGGTGTGAAGGCAGTGACTCAGCTCGACAATGAGCGGCGCGGTCTCGGCGGTGAGATGGCATACCCCTACCCCATCGACCTTAACTGCATCCCGCAGTGCGATGTCTTCCTCGACAACGGTTACACCAAGGAGGAGATGAAGCTGGTAAATGAGACTCACAAGATCCTTGGTGACGATTCGCTTCGCGTTACAGCAACAGCCGTAAGAGTCCCGGTAAAGGGAGGCCATTCGGAGTCTGTGAACATCGAGTTCCTTCGCGAGTTCGACCTTGACAGGGTCAGGGCTCTTCTCTCATCTGCCCCGGGAGTAATCCTCTATGACGATCCGGCTGAAAGGAAATATCCCATGCCAATCATAGCCCATGACAGGGATGAGGTGTTTGTGGGAAGGCTGAGGCGCGATTTCTCACAGGAGAAGACACTCAACCTCTGGGTTGTGGCTGACAACATACGCAAGGGAGCCGCCACCAACGCGGTGCAGATTGCAGAACATATGATCTCGGCCGGACTGCTTAAATAGCCGGCTCTTCCGTCTCGTACAGGAAATCGTTGTAGGGATACCGCGTTACGTGTATCTTCCGGACCTCGTCGTAAAGCATGCGCCGAAGCTCCTCGAAGTTGTCACGCTTCTTTGCGGAGATGAAAACTGTGTGCCGGTCACCGGCCCTGGCCATCCATGTTTTGCGAAGATCATCAAGTGAGAGGTTTTCCCTTTTGACCGGTGTCAGGTCATCTTCGTCCTTGCGGTTGAATGAAAACAGGTCCGTCTTGTTGAAGACAAGGATCGTCGGCTTGTTGATGGCATCCAGCTCCTTCAGGGTGTTGTTGACAACATCAACCTGCTCCTCAAAGCCCGGATGAGAAATGTCAATCACGTGCAGCAGCAGGTCCGCCTCACGCACCTCGTCAAGGGTCGATTTGAACGACTCAACCAGGTCATGCGGCAGCTTGCGTATGAACCCCACTGTATCAGACAGGAGAAAAGGCAGGTTGCCAAGCACAACCTTCCTGACTGTTGTGTCAAGTGTGGCAAACAGCTTGTTCTCAGCAAAGAGATCACTCTTGCTAACCTGGTTCATCAGGGTTGATTTTCCAACGTTTGTATAGCCCACAAGCGCCACCCTGACCATCTTTTCCCTCCCTTTCCGGCGGGTGTTCATCTGGACGTCAATCTTCTTGAGCTGTTCCTTGAGTTTGGTGATCTTGTCACGGATGATACGGCGGTCTGTCTCTATCTCGGTCTCGCCGGGGCCCCGAAGGCCGATACCCCCGCGCTGACGCTCGAGGTGTGTCCACATGCCGGTAAGCCTGGGGAGAAGATACTGGTACTGAGCCAGCTCCACCTGGGTGCGGGCATGGGATGTGCGGGCACGGCTGGCAAATATGTCGAGAATAAGATTGGTGCGGTCAATGATACGGCAGTTGAGCTCCTTCTCGATGTTTCGCATCTGGCTGGGAGTCAGCTCATCATCAAAGATGGCAAGAGTGATCTCATTCTCAGCCACGAATGAAGCTATCTGCTCAATCTTTCCCTTGTTGACGAAGGTACGCGGATTGGCATGCTCAACACGCTGCAGGAATGACTTAACCGGTACGGCTCCGGCCGTCTCGGCCAGGAATGCGAGCTCGTCAATGTAGTCACGCGCACTGGCCTCATTTATTTCAGGGGTTATAACCCCGATAAGTATTGCCCGTTCTATGATATTGTATATTAATCAGTATGTACTGCCTCCCTCCCGGTTTCCCGGGTGGCTATCCCGGCCCCGGGTGAGCAGGGCGGGGGTCAAAATTAATACAAACTAATTAATATACCTCCTGTTGGCCTCCATGAAGCCCCTGATGGCGTTCTTAAGGTTCTCCGAGCACATGATTATCATCTCGAAATCCATCGGGAACTCTATGATCCCTGACTGCAACTCCTTTTTCTGGTCTGCCGTGAGGGCGTTGACGTCGCCAATGGCCCTAGCCGAAACGTGCTCAAAACCGGAGGTGGCGCCGATGGGCTCCTTCTTGATCGTGCGCTCGGGATAGAGGGCCCGCATCTCAACATCACCCTGTATGACACACTCCTTCACCTGGAAGGTACGGATCAGGGCACACTGCAGATCTCTGTACTTCTTCACCTTCACATCATTCCCAAGAGAATCCTTCACAACGTTGCCCCGTGCATCCTTTACATAATCAAACCCGTCCTCAACGGTTGCCTTTACAAGAGTGTCACGCTGGAACTGCTTGTCAGGACTCACGGCCACGGTACGAAGGTTGACGCTTATCAGGTAGTCAATCTGGGTATCGTCATTGGGCATAGTGGTGTGATATTCAACCCAGTCGCTGTTGAGCCTGGGAAGGTCGAGGGCGAGGAGTTCCTTCTCAAATTCGTCGGGGAATTTGGTGGCGGAATAGTTCTTTACCGTAACGTATGCGCGGCTTATGCCGAGGTAGCGCGACTCCTGCATCATCTGGTCGATGTTCGGGTAGTCACCGACATACTCCCTTGCGCGGACAAATTCGGCGTACGCCTGGCGGTATGAATCCTTGGTGCCGTTTTTCATCAGCTCCTGTCCGTGGGCATAGTAGAAGTCAGCAGCTTTCCTTTTCGCTATGACCATCTCCTCGAGGTAGTCAACGTACGGCCATTCGATGCTTCTGCCCTGGTACCTTATCGGGGTGACAGTGCGGACCAGCGACTGCCTGTCGCTCATCTTCTTGTAGACAAGATAGATTTCATCCCAGGCGTTGGCCCGCCCTTCTACCTTGAGGAAGCGGATCCGTTCATTGTCCTGGTCGAGGGCGATATTCATAGCCCGTTCGAGGATTTCAATTTCTTTCTCGTTGTCCGGGTTTTTCCGGAGTTCAGTGACGGCTTTGTTGATGGCAGCGTCATAGTTGCCGATCTCAAGCTGTTTTTTGGATGATCCGCAGCCTGACATGATGAGGGCTGTAATAAATAAGATTCCGAAGGTCCGTTTCATAGTTTGCAATATTTAAAAAACCCCGCTTGTTTGTGGTAGGCGGGGTTTCTTTATAACGACTCAGTGCTTGAATTATTGCAGCTGGAAGATGATCGGGATTGAGTATTTGACCCTGACGGGGCGTCCGCGCTGCATGCCCGGTTCCCATTTGGGAGAAGCAGATACAGCTTCCTTGGCTGCATCATCGAGCAGAGCGTCTACGCTCCGGGTGACTGTCACGTTGCTGACGTTGCCGTTTGTTTCGACCACGAAGGAGATGAACACCCGCCCCTGGATTCCGTTTTCGGTTGCCAGTTCAGGGTAGCGGACCCTTTTCTGTACCCAGTCGCGGAAGGTGTTGATGTCACCGCCGCGGAATTTGGGCATATCTTCAACGATTACGAAGATTTCGTCTTCCACCTCTTCCTCTTCTGCCTGAAGGACAGGGGCGTAGATCTCGACCACCTTGTCTTCTGAGGTTTCGTCGTCCTCGAATTTGACTTCATTGTCTATCACCACGTCATCTTCAACGATCTCGAAGAGGTCGGTAACCGTGACCTCTGGCGGGGGCATCTCTTCCGGGGGTGTTTCCTCAGTGACGGGGATTTGTTCTTCCTCGATGGCTTCTTCGGTCATGCCGTCAAAGGCTGAGTCTTTCTTTTGTCCGCTGGTCCACTCCATTGCGAGGAGGCAGACTGCAAGGGCAACAATGAGACCGGCCTGTATGAACAGTGACTTTTTGTTCTCGAGGTTTGCCTTTTCGTTTTTCTTCGGTTCCATGATAATGCTGTTATAGGCACCTCAAAGTTACGAAATTGTTTGTCATCTCCTACGGCGGGGTATAAAGTGATTTGGAAAAAATTTCTATATTTGCACCGCCCCGGGCGATTGGAGTGTTTTGCACTGCCGCGGGGAGGTTCTTAAACTTAATGGGGATATAGCTCAGTTGGCTAGAGCGTGTGACTGGCAGTCACAAGGTCAGGGGTTCGATTCCCCTTATCTCCACTATATCAATGAGTTACGAAAACCGGATCCTGTAAATCAAACATTTACAGGATTTTTTTTTGCCCATTCTTCACAATGTACACCGAAGTACACCTATCCGGGTGGCTTATTCGGTGTACTTTCTCAAAAAAATAATTTGTGCACCGGATAAGCTGTGAAGCGATGGTATTCTGAGACTTACAATTTAAGAGCAGGAAGTATAAACCAGTAACACCAGCACAATGGAACGAAACACATTTTCAGTCATGTTCTTTATCAGAAGAACCCAATTATGAAAGAACCTTGAGGCTCCCGTATTTCTCAGAATCACTGTAAACTGAGATCGGGCGGATACTGCTACCCGGCGAACCATCAACCCTGACCAGTGGATCAGCTCGAAGGGATGCGCAAAACCAGTCACTAATGCAGGCAAGGAGCTTAACCAGTACCCTGACCAGTTGAGGATCATTGCCGACAAGTGGGAGATATAATTAATTATTGTCACTCCCTCTGGAAATAATGTAATTAAAATGTAAAGTGTTGTGCAGAGCCTACTAATCATTAACCGGCAAGAAACCCTTTTCTCCAAGGGAAGATATAATGCCTCTGAGTAGATAGCTATTATCAAATCGGAGAATATACTTCCTGGCTCCTTCGGTTTCAGGAATCAGCATATTCTTATTTATCAGCTTTCTTATTTGTCTTGAGACTTCTGAATCAACCTTGCCCTTAAAAAACTCTTTTATATCAGATGCCTGAACAATTTGTCTTTCAACCACCCTCTTTAGGATCATGGCTTCATTATCAGTTATATGCTTTCGATCAAGAGCAAAGGAAATGGCAGGAATCAGTATTTCCCTTTTGAGGTAATCGTAATCTGACAACTTGTCAATTTTCTCAATTTCTTCCTTAAGCCCCTTAAGAACGTATTCAGTCCAGGTAAGGATACCCGTGTCCGTTCCCTGATCCGCAATCGCTAAGGTATTATAGTAATCATTCCGATTACTGCAGAAGACTGCTGATGGGTTTATTATCCTTCCAACATTAACATTGAATCCTGTCTTTATTAACATTGCATATGTAAATAACCTTACGGTTCTTCCATTTCCATTGCCAAATGGATGAATCCACGTAAAGCGATGATGAGCTATTGCTGCCTTCAGCAAGTCATATTTTGGGCTATCTATTCGGGAGACAAAATCTATCAATTCTGACATATAGTCATCAACCAGTAACCATTCCGGAGGCAGGTGATCCGATTTATTTATTTTCAGATTTGTTTTCCTGTATTCCCCTGGCGTAACATCCCCTTCTCCGTCTGGAGGAGGCGCCAGTCCGTCAACGATCATTTTATGTAATTCACTTATAAAAGCACGATTTATAGGGTAGTCCTTTACATTCTCTTCAATGAAAGCCATCGCTTTTTCAATATTCCGGATTTCTTTGATCCCGGGCGGCACTGACTTTTTAACCTCAATCTTCGTTTCAATATACTCAGCAATAGTGGTATTGTTCCCTTCAATCCTGGCAGAGCCTATACTCTCAAGAGTGTGAAAAATCTGCTTCAACTGAAAAAATACCTTAGGATGAGTCGTACCCCCCAGAGATTTCTTCCTTAGATAATCCAATTCAATGATTAGATCAGTCAAGGATGAGCCAAAGGCTGGTTCAACTAATTTCAGGTCGTAATGAACAAATTTTGGTTCCGACATTTAACAATAGAAAATAATTGATTTAACAAATTGAAATCTATCATTTAACACATTTTGTATATACAATACTATATGTCAATGTGATACAAATATAATAAAATACTTAACAATTAACATGTTGGATTTTAAGATTTCAAAATTAAAATTTACGAATTTAAAATAACGATTGTCATAATGTGGATAGCTGAAATTACCACAAACATAGCATGCAAATTAATGCAAAACCCTTTATAATTGATGTTTGCGGGTTTTTTTGTTTTTGACGCATTTTTACAATTCTGGCCTTATGTGATAACCGAACTTTGATATTGAGTTCTCAGAATCTGCCAATTTGGTACGCAGAGAACAATCTTTGGTACGCAGAGAAAAGTCGGGCACAAAATATCGGCTGAACTTTATGCAAAGATTCAGTATTAACCAAAACAATCTAACTATGAAAACAAAGACATTCATTATGGTATGCCTTTTATCAGGCATTGCATTGACACA
>JAEYZD010000171.1 GCA_023430725.1 Bacteroidota bacterium
ACCATATCTTGTCCATTCTGTTGTCATGGCATCCGCATGATGAAACGGCAACGTCATAGAAATCAGCGTGGAAGAGCACTGCACCGGCGGAGTTCTGTCCTCCTGCCGAGGTGCCGTAAACACCAACCCGCTCGACGTCCATATAGGGATATTTCGCGGCTGCGGCCTTCATCCAGAGAATCCTGTCAGGGAAGCCGGCATCCTTTATGTTCTTCCATGCCACGTCATGAAACTTCTTTGACCTGTTTGATGTGCCCATCCCGTCAATCTGAACCACGATGAACCCCAGCTCGGCGAGTGAGTTCATATTTCCGTATGTCGGACGGAAGGTCTTCGGTACGAAACTGCTGTGCGGCCCGGCATAGATGTTCTCAATCACCGGGTATTTGCGCGAGGGATCAAAGTTGAGGGGGCGTATTATTATTCCCCAGATGTCTGTGACACCGTCACGTCCCTTGGCAGTGAAGACCTCTGCGTTCTGCCATCCTGTGGCACGGAGGTCAGTTATGTCAGCTTCGGTAAGCTTCATCAGCTCACTTCCGTCAGCGCCGTTTCGGATGACCGACACGGGAGGCATGTCAACCCTTGACCAGGTGTCAACGAAGTACTTCCCGTCCGAAGAGAAGAGTGCTTCATGATTGCCGTCGGCAGGAGTCAGGTGTGTGAGTCCCGATCCGTCAAACCAGATCCGGTAATAATGAATAAGGTAAGGATCACCGGCTTCGCGGCCTGAGGCCCTGAACAAAATTGTCCGTGCCTTCTCGTCCACGCTCACAACACCCCTGACAACCCAATCGCCCCGGGTTATCTGGTTCTTTACTTTCGCGGTTGTGCCGTCATAGAGCCACAGGTGGTTCCAGCCGTCACGCTCCGATGCCCATATTATCTCACCTGTAGACTTAACATCGTACCTGTACTTCTTGCCGCTGTAATCGATAAAGGTGGGTGACTGCTCATCGATCACCACGCTCATCTTCCCGGTTGCGGCGTCAATTCGCATGACCCTGTAAACCTGGTGGCCGCGCTTGTTGTATTCAAAGGTAAGGGAACTGCCCAGCGAGTCCCAACGGAAATTCCCCAGGCTGTACTGGTTGGGAATCATTGTTTCGTCAACCACAATATGTTTCCTTCCGGCAACGTCAAAGATCTGTGGAAAATACTGCGGTACGGCATCGCCCGGCTTTGGATATTCGTAGGTGTAGGTTTTTGGCTGCACCTGGCCCTCGGGAGATGATTCAACATATGTAATCATGTGCTTCTCGGCAGGAATCACCAGGTACGCCATAATCTTCCTTGAATCCGGGGACCATTCGACTGAAGCAGAATAGTACTTGCCGATCCCGCCGTCATAGCTCAGCTGGGATTCCTTCTTCTCCTCAATATTCCTTACCCAGAGGTTATAATCGCGGATGAAGGCAGTCATCTTCTTGTCCGGAGATGTGTCAGGCCTTCCTGTGAGTTCGTTGCGGAAACCCCAGGGCCACCTGTTGCTGTCACCACCCCATGCGAAGGGACGCCTGGCTTCACTCTCCTTCGTTACCGAGTATTTTTTCAGGTCAGCGCTGTAGACCGAGCCACTGTATTCGAAGGTCATCGTTCTGAGATCATCAGCTATTATGATGTTTCTTACCGGCAGATCGTCCGCCTTTATCGTTTCACCTGTGACCTTGCCCAGTGCCTGAGCCAGCCTGACAGCATCAAATGCCTTTTTAGTCGTCTTCTTAGCCGGGTCGGCCAGGATGAAATCCTTCCCCGAACTGCTCCTGTCTTCAAAGATCAGGAGATTTGTCTTCCCAACCCATGCAGGCCTGATGTCACTGTGCCATACCTTGCCTGAAAGCTGCCTGTCAAGGCCGTTCGCTCTTTCGTAATCCTTTTCCGTCCCCTGTGCGCATACGGCTGTGCTGACCGAAGCGGTAAGCAGAAAAGTAAATAAAACCTGAGAAAATGCTCTGTTCATTGCCGGACTGTTTTAATTTTATGCATAGTTAAAATAAATTGCGTGTATTTCATACACTTTTTCTATGTTTTATGGCTTAATTTACCGTGCTTTCACATTTTTTAAGGAACGTTAACAACCCGGGGTGAGGGATCATGAAGATTGAAGAATACATCGCAGAGCGACATTGCAAGGACAGGAGGAGGGATCATGAAGATTGAGGAATACATCGCAGAGCGACTTCGCAAGGAGGGGGTAAGGAGGTTTTTCGGGATACCCGGAGGTCCGTCCATACCCTATATGGAAGCCTTCAGAAAGGCAGGAATCGGGTTCATCCTGACGAGCCACGAGTCGTCTGCAGCCGTGATGGCGGATGTGACGGCGAGGCTGACAGGGGTTACAGGTGTTTGTCATGCCACATTTGGCCCGGGCGCCGTCAACCTTGCCTCCGGAGTAGGAGGGGCGCTGCTTGACCGCTCACCGGTGCTGGCAATGACCTCTGAGATGCCCGATTCATGGCTGGGCAGGACAGCCCAGATGAACATTGACCAGCAGGCGTTGTTCACTCCGCTCACAAAGGCAACCTTCAGATTAAGCCAGTCAAATGCGGCTGAGGTGATCAGCAGCAGTCTCGAAATGGCAAATGAAGAATATCCCGGCCCTGTTCACATTGGGCTGCCGTCTGATCTTGCAGGCGCTGATGCAAGGCCTTTCACTGTTCTTACGGAAAGCAGGGATGAGAGCCGGCAGCAGTCAGAGTCCTTCGCGAAGGCCGCTGTTCTCATTGCATCTTCAAAACGTGCAGTGATAGCTGCAGGACTTACGGCCGTGCGAACCGGTGCAGGCGAGTCGCTGCTGAAGTTCCTTGATGATCACGGTGTGCCTGTGGTTGTCACCCCTATGGCGAAGGGTATTATTCCTGATAATCACCCCTGTTTTGCAGGTGTGCTGTTTCACGCTCTCAGCGACAGGCTGGAAAGGCTGTTGAGGGAGGCGGATCTTGTGATCGGGCTGGGCTATGATCCGGTTGAGTACAACTATGAATCGTGGATTCCGGAAGTACCCCTGGTTCACTTCGACACACGGCCCCATGATCTGAGGATCAGGGGTGCCATCGAAATGGTATCATCACCCGGCAACTGGTTTGAGCACCTGGCGACCCTGAAAGGTTCAGCGGACATGACGCGACTGGCATCCGCGGTGCGAAGTGAAATTCTGGGTGAGATTCATACCCGTGATGCCGGTTTCAGTCCCGGTACCGCATTGAAGGTGCTGAGGGAGGTACTCCCTGCAGATGCCGTAGTGACTGCCGATGTGGGATCTCATCTTCACCTGCTTGGCCAGCAATGGGATGTAATGAGAGGCAGGCTGTTGATGACGAACGGCTGGTCATCGATGGGTTTCGGCCTTCCGGCAGCAATTGCAGCAGCCATGGCGGGAAGCAGCGGGGTTGTAGTGTGCATAACAGGCGACGGAGGGTTCCTGATGCACGCAGGGGAGATGCTTACTGCACGCAGGTACGGCCTCAGGATAATCACAGTTGTGCTCTCTGACGGTGAGCTGAACCTGATTAAGGTAAAGCAGTCATGGAAAAGGGTGAATCCCTATGGCATACAGCTATACAACGGTCCTCTTTTGGGTGCCGGCAGCTTCCTCGGGGTTGATGCCATGAGGGTGACGGATGCAGCTGAGATGCGCACTGCCCTCAGGAAATCGATGGATTCCGCCCACAGCACGATCATAGAGGCAGCAATTGACCCCACTCTGTACGGAGACCTGATAGTAAAAAGCTAAGGCAGAACTATTCTTCTTCTTTCTTTGCGGCTGGTTTCTTCGCTTTTGCTGCGGGTTTGGCAGCTTTTTCAGTAACGGTTCCGGGCTCTTGCTCTGTCTTTTTGGCGGCTGGTTTTGCCGGGCTCTTTGCGGGTGCTTTGGGCTTGGCTGTCTTTACCGGTTTCGCTGCCCTTGTTTCGGCTGCAGCTTCGGCTGCTGCTGAGGCAACAGCCTTCTCAGCTGCCTTCACAGCCTTCTGAGGCACCTCCGCAACAACAATTTTCTTCGCCTTTCTCTTGCGGCGTACGCCAAAGGATCCTCTGATTATCTTTCCTCTTTTTGATTTCTTGTCACCTTTGCCCATAATATATCTTAGTTTAATTGTGAACTCAAGATTGCACAAATAACAAAAGTAGTAAAATTTGGTACTTGGATATGAATTTCTGTTAATAAATAAGAGTGCCGGGTTCAGGGTGGTTGCGAGTCGTTTTGCTAAATTTGTTGTCATGGCAACAAAGAAGCTGCGAAT
>JAEYZD010000027.1 GCA_023430725.1 Bacteroidota bacterium
CACCCAGGCCGCCGCCGTCATAGTCCCAGTATCCCCTGAAATTCTCATGCACCCTCAGCGCGTTGTATGGTTTGAATGGTGCCGGTCCCAGCCACATGTCATAGTCCAGTTCTGATGGTACAGGCTCCGGAAGGAGATCGGTCCGTCCGCTCCAGTAAAACTTCCAGTCGTAGCCTGTTATGCCGCTGATTGTTACCTTCAGGGGCCAGCCGAGGATGCCGCTGCTAACAACCTTTTTAAGCGGCATGACTGTTGTGCCCAGGCCGTAGAACTGACCTGTAAACCGGAACCAGGTGTTGAGCCTGAACATCCTTCCGTTGGCCTTTACGGCCTCCACCAGCCTCTTGCCCTCTCCTATCGTACGTGTCATCGGTTTCTCGCACCAGATATCCTTGCCGGCCTCGGCGGCCATTCTGGCAATAATGCCATGCCAGTGAGGAGGTGTGGCAATGTGAACAATATCGATATCCGGCCTGGTGATCAGTTCCCTGAAATCGCTGTACCCTGTCACCCCCTTGCCAGCACGGTCAAGTGCCCTGTTAAGGTGTCCTGAGTCAACATCGCATACGGCAAGAAGACGGGTATTTTCATAGTTGAAATGACCAAGCCCCATACCCCCGACACCAACTATGCCCTTAGTGAGCTGGTCACTTGGCGGGGTGTATCCGCTGCCCCCCATCACATGTCTTGGTATAATCGTCAGGCCCAGGCCTGCTGCGGTGCTTCTTAATAAAAACCTTCGACGGTTGACTTTTTCCTTCTCCATGAGCCGAAATGTTTCGATGAGCGGTAAATATAAAGATTCGGCCAGACCGAATGTCAAAATCCATATTCTAACTATGAACAAGTAACTAACCGTGAAGGGTAAATTCGGCTGCGGGCATTGACTGAGCGTGACATTCAGACTCAACCATGTAACAAATATGATTTTAGGTCGTTAACATATTGAAAGTTTTTGCAACTTAGTTCCTGAATCTGCATCCTGATTAAAAATGAGAAAGATGACTGCAAAATTTATCATGCCAATCATGGCTTTGTTGGCTGTACTGCCTCTGAAATCACAGGATTACATCAAGTTTGGACGCATTGATCCTGTCTATCTGACAATGGAAACCTGTCCATTTGACTCCGCGGCAACTGCCTTCTTCATATTCAATGAGCAGTCATGCATGACCAGTTATTACAAGACAACCGCCAGGTACGCGAGTGACGGAACCATGACCGACGGTCCTGACTATCAGAATAACATCCACATACACAGGGCTATCAAGATACTTGACAATTCTGCCACCGACTGGGGAAATTACTCCTTCGTAATAAACACGAAGCTTGATAAGATTGGCTCCTTCAAGGGTTTCACCTACAACATGGAGGATAACAAGCTGGTAAAGACCAAGCTGGAGCGCAACCAGGTCATTTTTGAAGAGGCAGGTCCGAACAGTGAGCGTATCAAGATCAGCATGCCCCAGGTTAAGAAAGGCTCAGTAATAGAGTTTGAGCTGAACATGACCTCCCAGAATTTCTATTCCCTGGGCCCTTTCCCTCTGCAGTTCACAATTCCCGTCGAGAAAAACATCCTGGTTGTGAAGACTCTTGAGTATTACAACTATAACAGGATTTCCAAGGGATACTTCGGCATGGCGCCGTCCTTCTCACAGACAACCATAACAGTGCCCATAGATATTGTTGAGCAGGAGTTCAACGGGAGGACAAGAACCGACAGCAAAATAACCTACCTGGAGCGGACAGAGGAGTACAATCTCGACAAGGTCCCCGCATTCCCCATCGAAGCCTATCTCACCACTCCAAAGAATTACCTTGCCAGCATAAGGTTCGAGCTGGCGTTTACAAAGTTCCCGAACTCAGCCCAGAAGCACTTCAACAGCTCCTGGGAGTCACTCAACAAGGTGCTGCTGGAGGACAGCAATTTCGGTCTCCAGCTGAAAAACACAGGGTTTCTGGCTGATCTGGCCTCTGAGCTGAAGGCCGGTCATACAGATCAGACAGACCTTGCCAGGGCATGCTTCGAGACAGTGAGAGACAGGATAACCTGTAACAACAAGACAGGGATCTTCTGTGACAAGAGCATCCGTGAGGTGCTCAAAAATGAAGAGGGAGATGTGCAGGGCGTTAACCTGCTGCTCACCGGGCTGCTGAGAGAGGCCGGGATACAGGCATGGCCTGTGATACTAAGCACGCGTGGCAATGGTTTGATTCAGCCCATATATCCTTCAATTGAAGACTTCAACTATGTGATTTGCCTCGCGGAGGTTAACGGCAAACGGCTGCTGATGGACGCCTCGGACAAATACCTGACTGTGAATCTGCTCGATCCTATCTGTCTGAACGACAGGGGAAGAATAGTGGATCAGACAAAAACCGGATGGATTGAGCTTACAAACACTGAGAATTCGTACAAACGTACGGTTGTCTGGGATGTGGAATTCGGAGAGGATGGCGTTGCCCTGGCCAGGGTTTCGGAGACTTATGAAGACATTGCGGCCTACCGCCAGAGGGACCGTATCAGGGATGATGGTGGCTTTGATAAATACATTGAGGACAGAAGCAATCCTGACAACGGTTATACAATCAGGACTTCAGCCATTGAAAACATGGATGAGCTTACACAGCCCCTGAGGCAAACACTCGAGCTGGAGCTGGATAAAGGCTATATGCAGGGCGATCTCTGTCTGTTTCTCCCCCTATTCACTGAAGCACTCAGTGAAAATCCGTTCAAGCTCAGGAAAAGAGAATATCCGGTTGAATTCAACTACCCGATGACAGAGAAGGTCCTGATCAGGACAAAAATCCCGGAAGGATACAGGGTAGAGAGCCTGCCACCCAACCAGGCATGCATTTTGCCGGGTGGCGGTGCAGTTTACGGCCTCAAGGTAACCTCGAAAGATAACGAGATAGTGGCTGAATATGATTTTCAGATGAAAAGAATGCTCTTCACGGTAGATGAGTATGCCAACCTGAAGGAATTCTACAGGAAAGTGGCCGGTAGCCAGAATGAGAGTGTTGTGCTTCAAAGGATTGCAGAATGAGACTGACAGTTTTCGCTTTCCTGTTCCTTTCAGCCGCACAGTGTGCTTACGGCAGCACGGGAAACAATGCTGGTCCTGTTACGGCCGCAAATGCGAACGCCCTGATAAATGAGTATCATGTTACATATGAGGTCAGGTCGGAAACCGATATCCGCAAGACAACTGTATACAGAGCAACCGTGCTGAGCCAGAGCGGCCGAAGTTACGGCATGGTCAGCACCAGCGTAGACAACCAGAGCAAAATTACAGCATTCAGCGGAAGCATATTCAAGGCAGACGGATCACTTCATTCCAGAATTAAACTTTCAGACCTGAATGATTCACCGTCATACCCTGATTTTGTATTTGCATCTGACAGCAGGCGTTACTCCTATTCACCGGCAATACAGGACTATCCTTACACACTTGCATATGAGGAGGTAATAAGCTATTCAGGACTAATGGCCTTTGAATCATGGATGCCTGTTAACAGTCTTAACCTGGCATGTGATACTGCCTCATATACAATCATCTGCCCTGACTCCTATAAGGTAAGGCACAAAAGCTTTAATATCAGCAAAGAGCCGGAAACGGTGAAGCTTGACGGAAACCGGATACGCATCTCATGGGGAGTTGGTAAAATCCCTGCTTTGGAACTCGATAATTACATACCCTCCCCGGAGACCTTCCTTCCCTACCTCATGGCAATGCCTGAAAAATTCTACTATGACGGCTATCAGGGAGAAGTCACTGATGCCAGGTCTTACGGCTCATGGGTGGCCGGCCTGCTGGAAGGGAGGGATGCAGTGAAACCTGAAATCTCAGCCCGTATGGCTGTACTTACATCTGGTGCATCCTCAACGAGAGAAAAGGTGAGCAGGGTTTACAGGTACCTGCAGGAGAATACCCGTTATGTTGCAATAGCATATGGCATAGGAGGTCTCCAGCCTGCTCCCGCAGACAAGGTGTCGCAATACGGTTACGGTGACTGCAAGGGACTCTCCAATTACATGAGATCACTCCTCGGTTCCATCGGAATCAAGTCATATTATACCGAAATCGGGAACGGGTCAAGGAAGATCACCTACGACGATTTCGTCTATCTTCAGACCAACCATGTGGTGCTGTGCGTTCCGGATCCGATTGACACAATCTGGCTGGAATGTACCAGTCAGCACTACAATGCCGGATACCTGGGCTACTCAAACAGTAACAGGAGGGCGATGCTTGTCACTGAAGACGGCGGCAAGATCGTAAACACTCCCTCATCTGATTCCGCCAACAGCTTCAGAAGGACAAGATATGATATCGCGGTCAGACCTGACGGAAGTGCTGAATACAAGATCAGGGCTGATGCCACGGGACACTACTATGAGGAGTTGTTGAACCTTGAATATTCAACAAGGGATGAGGCTATCAGATATCTGTACGACGATCTTCCCTTCAGGAACCATTCAATTTCTTCATATGAAGTCTCCCCTGATACAGCGAGTCTGGCAGCACTGAGCGCAGTCATTGACGGGAACATGAACAAATACGGGACTATTGCAGGGAAAAGGCTCATAGTACCTGTCATCCCGGCAAAGATGTTTGCCTATGTGCCCAAACTGGAGCCTGACAGAAAGGTTGCGATCCATATCTCAGGGCATACAGCAATCACTGATACTGTTGCAATAAGGATTCCTGATGGTTACAGGGCAGCCCTTATCAATGAGATGAAGGAATTTTCAAATGATTTCGGGCGTTACAGGCAGTCAGTCGTCTCAGACGGGTCCACTCTTCTTGTAATAAGGGATGTTAATATTCCGGCAGGTACTTATCCGGCTGAAAACAGGGAAAAGGTGACGGAATTTTTCAAAAAGAGCCATGACATTGAAGCAATGTCAATAATGTGTGAGCAGGCGCAATAGCACGGGAATGTTCATACCTGTATAATTGCCGGCCTCAGTGCACGTCTTCCGGCACCTGGTACTTTTTCCGCAGTCCGTCGAGCTTTTTCCGGAGCTTCCCTTCAACCCTGTCGTATGCAGGGTCGTCAATAAGGTTTTTCATCTCGGCAGGGTCAGTGCTCAGGTCATACAACTCCCATTGGTCAATGTCGTTATAAAAATGAATGAGCTTGTACCTGTCTGTTCTTATGCCGTAATGTCTTCTCACAGCATGTTCTGCAGGGTACTCATAATAATGGTAATATAGGGCGTCACGCCATTTCCCGGGTTTCTCTCCCATGAGCAGCGGCACCAGTGATACTCCCTGCATATCAGCGGGAGGTTCCACTCCTGCCAGTTCCAGGAAGGTGGGTGCGAAGTCTATATTCTGTACCATCTCCGGAATATCCCCGTGGGCTGAGAGTGAAGCCGGGAGGCGCATCATCAGTGGTGTCCGGAATGACTCCTCGTACATGAACCTTTTGTCAAACCAGCCATGTTCGCCAAGATAAAAACCCTGGTCAGAGGTGTAGACCACGAGGGTGTTCTCAAGCAGACCCGCCTCCTTAAGATAATCAAGCAGCCTTCCCGTGTTGCGGTCCACTGATTCGATGGTCCGCAGGTAGTCTGTCAGGTACCTGTTAAGCTTGTAAAGTGCCAGGGCTTCACCTTCAGGCGGATCAGACCTGTATGCAATGCTTATGCTGTCATATTCTTTCAGCCAGGCTTCGCGCTGTTCTGGTGTCATGCGACGGTTAAGGTACCACAGATAGTCCTTCTCCTGCTGTGAGAGTGAGTCGCCGTCAGCGCCTGTGATCTTGAGGTCAGAAGATAGTCTCATATCCTTTATTACGCTCATCTCCTGGAGACCGGCAGCCATCCTTCCTTCATAATTATCAAAGAATGTTTCCGGCACGGGGAATTCCGTTCCGTCAAAGAGGTCAAGGTCGCAGGTATCCGGCATCCAGTTGCGGTGCGGAGCCTTGTGATGAAGAAGCATGCAGAAGGGCTTCGCGGGGTCGCGGTTCTGCAGCCACTCTATCGCCTTGTCAGTGATAATTGTAGTTGCATACCCTGTCTGCCTGTAGGTGCGTCCCGGTTCGATGAAATCAGGATTGTAGTAGCTGCCCTGTCCCGGGAGGATGCTCCAGTAGTCGAATCCTGTCGGTTCGCTCTTCAGGTGCCATTTGCCGATGAGGGCTGTCTGGTATCCGGCCTCGCGGAGGAGCTTCGGGAAGGTGACCTGGGAGCTGTCAAACCTTGCCCTGTTGTCAATGTGCCCGTTTGCATGGCTGTGCTTCCCGGTGAGGAGCGCTGCCCTGCTGGGAGCGCATATTGAGTTGCAAACGAAGCTGTTGCGGAAGATTATCCCTTCATCGGCAATGCGGTCAAGATTGGGTGTTTTGTTTATTACGCTGCCGTATGCACTGACCGCCTGGTATGCATGATCATCTGTCATGATGTAGATGATGTTGGGTCTCAGTGGTTCCGGCCCGGAGCATGACCAGGCAATGAGGAACACCGGCAATACAACAAGTGTCTTGATCTTCTTCATATCACATGATTCGGTTTTCACTCAGGAGGCTGGCCGGTGATCTTTCATCCGGCGGCTTCAGATAGTCACTATCTTTTTTCTGATTATGATCCATGAAACAATCAGCAGGTAAGCAGCACAAAGCAGCAGAACACCCATGCCGGGCACTACTCCCATTGAATCGCTTACAAGGCCCATCAGTGGCGGTATAAGCGCTCCGCCGGAGATAGCCATCATCATCAGACCGGAGATCTCATTGCTCCTGTCCGGATACTTTTGTACGGTTAGCGAGAACACAAGCGGGAAGATGTTGGCCACACCAAGCCCGATGAGGAACACAAGTATCCATGCAGCAGCCTTAGATGCAGGGATAATCATTATCAGGAATATTGTGATGATTGACAGTATGGCGCTGTAAAGCAGTCCGCGGGTTGAGGAGAGTTTGGTGAGGATGAGTGCACCTGCGAAGGTACCCAGCATACGGCCGAAGAAATAGATGCTTCGGCCTGACTGTGCCGTGACCTCCTCAAACCCGAACCTTGTAGTCAGGAATTTACCGGAGAAGTAGTTGAAGCCGACGTCGATGCCCACAACCAGGAAGATTGAGAGCACCATCATCAGGATGTACGAATTGCCCAGCAGGCTGAAGGCTGATGCCATCGATGCCTTGTTTCCCGTTGATGCGGTCTCCTCTATTTTTACCATGCTCAGCCACAGTACACTCAGGAAGGAGATGACACCGTAAACCAGGAACAGAATCTTCCAGTCATTGAACGTGCTTGCAAAGAGTGCTGCCAGGGGTGCTGCCAGCATTGAACCGATGGCCTTTATGAACTGGGAGAAGCTGAGGAAGCTCGAAGCCCGCCGGCCGGGCACAACATCTACAAGCAGGGGGTTGGCCGAGACCTGCACTATTGTGTTACCTATTCCAAGCAGAGCGAAACCGGCAATGACCGTAATAAAATTATAGAACAGCAGCGGGACGAACAGCCCGATACCGGTGATTATCATGCCGGCATTAAGCATCTTCTTTTTGCCTGCCCTGGCCTGCATTATACCCACCGGCACTGAGAGAAAGAAGAACCAGATGAAGGCAGCAAACGGGATAAGGCCAAGGATGAAGTCGCTCAGCCCCAGGTCCTCTGCCACGCGGTCCTTCCCGATTCCCACGAGGTCAACAAAACTCATCACGAAGAAGGAGAGGAGCACCGGCACCACCAGTCTCATCTCGATTTTTTTCTCATTCATATAGTCAGGGTTAATCAGTCTTACATAAGGGGAAGGGCAGGTTGCACCGCCTTCCAGAAATCATCATCAAGGAGGTATGCGCTGCCAAGCAGGGCTGCATCCTCCTTCAGCCCGGAGATCGCAATACGGGTGTCGCATCCCTCCCTCTTCAGGGCCTCTTCCAGTGATGGTCCGAAGAGATTGTACGCATGTGATATATTTCCGCCCATGACAAGTATTTCTGCCCCGAACCGTTTCAGCCATGGTGCAAGGAAGCTGCCAAGGCCTTCGCCGAATCCGTTGAAGATCTCCAGCACCTCAGGGGCTCTGCCGGCCATCATTGCAACCTCTCTTACCCCTTCGGCATCGCGACCGGTCACCTCGCGGTAGCGCGAAGTAAACCAGCGGGTTGAAAAGTAGTCGTCTGCTATTCCGTTTCCGAACGGAAGGTGGTAGACGCACCCCATTTTGGGGACCCTGTCACCTTCAACAACCGGGATGCGGTTTTCAATGAATGCCGAGCCGAAGCCGGTGCCCAGCGTGACTGCCATCATCCTCGCATACCCGGATGCTTTCCCTGCCCAGGCCTCACCCACGGCGAAGGAACTGGCATCATTCATGAACCGCACCCGGCAGTCACATGGCAGACCCAGACGTGTGCTGATGGCCTTTCCAACGTTTACTCCGTACAGTTTCTCATACTTTGGCACTCCCCTGATAAGACAGATACCCTTTACGTAGTCAAAGGGCCCGGGCATGGCGAATCCCACCCCTCGCAGGTTGAAGATCTGTATTCCCCGGAGTACCTGTTTAAGGGTGTCACTCCAGACTGCAAGTATCTCATCGGCCTCAGCCTTGTTGTCAACAGGGCTCTCTGCTCTCGAACCGCTGATGATGCGGTGGGCAGTCATATCAACTGCCACGGCGGTGATGTGGCTTCCGCCAATGTCAACGCCAATGGCGATGTTCTGAAGTGCAGAATTCATGATGGTTCTCCTTCGGTTCTGTTTTTGAAGCAATGAAAATATCTATTTTTTCTCAATTAGTGCCGAATGTGTCAGGGATAAAATTCTGAAAAAATAGGTTCAGTCAGGGAAATGTCTTAAATTCGTGTTATTAACATCAGTTTCCAGATCGTTCAAAATCCAAACACATAGTGTCATGCTAAAAGCCACCAAGGAAGATGCGCTTCTGTATCACAGCAGCGGCCGCAAGGGTAAAGTGGAGGTGATCCCCACGAAGCCATACTGCACACAGTTTGATCTCAGCCTCGCCTATACGCCGGGGGTGGCATATCCGTGCCTTGAGATTGAAAAGAACCCTGAGGATGCGTATCTCTACACCGCCAAGGGCAATCTTGTTGCAGTTATCTCGAACGGTACCGCCGTGCTGGGCCTCGGTGACATCGGGGCACTTGGCGGAAAACCCGTTATGGAGGGAAAGGGCCTCCTGTTCAAGGTTTTTGCCGATGTGGATGTCTTTGATATTGAAATAGATGAGAAGGACCCGGACAAGCTGGTAGAGATATGCGCAAAAATTGCTCCCACATTCGGAGGCATTAATCTCGAAGACATCAAGGCTCCGGAGTGTTTCGAGGTGGAGACGAAACTGAAGGCAATGCTGGATATTCCCGTGTTTCACGATGACCAGCACGGAACGGCAATCATATCTGCAGCAGGCCTTCTCAACGCCGTGGAAATCAACGGAAAGAACCTGGCTGACATGAAAGTTGTGGTCTGCGGCGCCGGCGCTGCAGCCAACTCATGCACACGACTATACGTGGCCCTCGGCATAAAAAGGGAAAACGTCGTGATGGTTGACAGCAAGGGGGTAATCAATAATAAAAGGACCGATCTGAACAAGTACAAGAAGGAGTGGATAACCGAACGTGACATCAGTACGCTTGCTGAGGCAGTAAAGGATGCTGACGTTTTCCTGGGACTCTCTGTTGCCAATATGCTTTCAAAAGAGATGCTCAGCACAATGGCTCCCAATCCGATTGTCTTCGCCATGGCCAATCCCAACCCGGAGATCAGCTATGAGGATGCCCTTGCAACGCGTGACGATCTTATATTCGCTACCGGAAGGTCTGATTATCCGAACCAGATCAACAACGTGCTCGGATTCCCCTTTATCTTCAGGGGTGCGCTTGACGTAAGAGCCAGTACAATCAACGAGGAGATGAAGCTTGCTGCCACAAAGGCACTGGCAGGTCTTGCGAAGGAAAAGGTGCCGCAAGAGGTCCTTGAGGCTTACGAGCTCGAAAGCCTTGAATTCGGGAGGGATTATATTATTCCAAAACCGCTTGACCCCCGTCTCATCTCCAGGGTG
>JAEYZD010000113.1 GCA_023430725.1 Bacteroidota bacterium
ATGCAGGAGAAAGGTCACAGTATTGCCGGGGACAAGAAGTACGGCGCACTGACCAGCCCCATCGGAAGACTGGGGCTTCACGCCAGCCTGCTGGCATTCATTCATCCCGTCACCGGTAAAGAGATGCGGTTCGAGTCAAAGGTGCCTGCAAAATTCCGCAGGATGGTCAGGCTTGACTAGAAAGGCCAGAAATTATTGTCGTACCAGATCTCTTCCCTGAGATCCTTGTCTATCCTTGCCAGCCACTGATGATGGCCTCTCTCCCAGTCTGCAAGCATCTTGTATAACGCTTTCTCGTTGACATCGGAGGCCGATTCCGACCTGGAGGAATAAAGTTCCACTGCCTTTGCCTCGAAATCCATTGCAGCGCTTATGGCAGCAGCCTCATATCCTGCAGCGCTTATCTGGCTCTTCATCTCTTCAGTGAGAACTGATTTTGCTACTTCGTCAGGTGTGTTGCCAGTCTGCAATGCGACATTCATGAAAAAGTTGTTCTTCTGATAGTACCTGTACTGTTCCGAAAGGAAGCGGATATGTTCCTGTTCCTCGTCGGCGATCATCGTAAACAGCCTTCTGACGGCCTCACTCTGTGTCTGTGCGGCAATGTTGGAATAGAATGCCCTGCCGCGCTGCTCGAGCAGGATGGCTTCTTTCAGGATGTCTGTGGTGGTTTTGGTATCCATTGTGTTCTTTGTTGGTTCAGGTATGATCACGAAGGTAACAAATTCATGTGAATTTTGTTGCGGGGGGAGAGGTTTCCGGGGCATGCGTTTTACAATTCTTAATCCCCTCGGGGATATATTGTCAACGCTGTTTCCTAAAACGACTGCATCTCATACAGCTTCCTGTAGATGCCATCCGGATTGCTGATCAGTTCCTCATGCGTGCCGCACTCAGCTATGCGGCCGTCTTCGACAACAACAATGAGATCAGCATGCTGGATGGTCGAAAGCCTGTGTGCGATTATGACCGAGGTGCGGTTCTCCATCAGTTTCAGCATCGCATCCTGTACAAGCCTCTCCGATTCGGTATCCAGAGCCGAGGTGGCCTCATCGAGAATAAGTATCGGAGGATTGGCCATTATTGCCCTGGCAATGCTGATTCTCTGCCTCTGCCCGCCGCTGAGCTTGTTTCCCCCCTCTCCCACCATATTCTGGTATCCCTCCGCGGTCTCGGCAATGAAATCGCCGGCATTGGCAATGCTGGCAGCCCTGTAAACGCTGTCGGGCTCAACGTCACCGTCAACGGCAAATGAGATATTATTATAAAAGGTGTCATTGAACAGTATCGCCTGCTGGCTCACAATGCCCATCAGCTGGCGCAGATCCCTTATGTTCACGTCTCGCACATCAACCCCGTCAATTAGTACCGAGCCCCTGTCAGGGTCCATGAACCGGGGGATCAGGTCAACTAGCGTCGATTTCCCTCCGCCTGAGCGGCCAACAACGGCCACCGTCTGTCCTTTCCGTATTGTGAGAGATATATCCTTCAGGACAGGTTCATGGTTATAGGCAAACCACACGTTCCTGAACTCGATGCTCTCCCTGAATCCCGAAAGTCTGACAGCGTCAGGCTTTTCAGTTATGGTCTCCCCAGCGTCAAAAACCTCATTGATCCTGTCAATTGATGCCATCCCCTTCTGAATATTGAACCATGCGCTGGAGATGGCTTTTGCCGGCTGAATGATCTGTGAAAAGACAACTACAAAAGCTATAAGCCTGTCAGGAGACATGTTTCCCGCTCCCTTAAGTGCCAGAAAACCACCGTAGTAAATCACTATCAGCAATACCACTGTAGAGAGAAACTCGCTGACAGGATGTGCAAGATATGCCTTCCGGAGCACCCTTCTGAACGTACTTGAATACTTTTCATTTGCAGCTCCGAACTGTCTTATCATCTTCTCCTCTGCATTGAAGCCCTTGATGATCCTGAGACCTGTGAGTGTTTCCTCCAGCACTGACAGCAATCGGCCCAGCGCCCGCTGACCTACAAATGACCTGGTCTTAAGACTGCGGCTTATACGTGCTATGGCCCATGCACTTAGCGGCAGCATAAGCAATGCGAAGAGTGTCAGTTGCGGGCTTGTGACAAACAGGTATACCACAAAGATAATTATGGTAAACGGATCTCGAAATATCATGGAGAGTGATGACATAACAGACATCTCTATCTCCTGTACATCATTTGACACCCGGGTCATCAGGTCACCTTTCCGTGCCTCCGAAAAATATGAAAGTGGAAGCCTGAGTATCTTGTCATAAATCCTGTTTCTTATATCCCTTACCGTTCCGGCCCTCAGACTGGCCATGCAATTGTTTGCCAGATAGACAAGCAGGTTTTTTATGAAGCTGGCCATTGCAAAGATGATAACCACGGCCAGGAGAGTTCTCATCTCTCCGTACTTCTCAATGGATGTTGAAAAGAACCAGTTGGCCCAATCCTTTATATACGAAGCAGACAGGCTGAACTGTCCGGGTTCGGGAACCATTTCCACCCTCTTGAACAGTATCTGGAGGAATGGCACTATAAGGGTGTAGGTAAAGAGGGCAAAGAACGCACTCAGTATATTGAACCCCATATTCTGTACCGCTAGCCATTTATACGGTCTTAGGTACTGCAGCAGTATCCGGATGCTCTTCATCTCATCCTTTCAGAAACCTGTGTAACTGAACGGGGTCACGGCCTTCATCTCCTGCTTCACCGATTCACTGACATCAAGGGTGTCAATAAACCTCCGTATTGTCTCCCCCGTGATCTTCTCGTTGGTTCGGGTAAGAGCCATCAGGGCCTCGTAGGGTTTGGGATAGCCCTCGCGGCGAAGGATTGTCTGAAGCGCTTCAGCAACAACCACCCAGTTATCCTCCAGGTCACTCCTTATCTTTTCATGGTTGACAATCAGCTTCGAAAGGCCTTTCTTAACAGACTTCCATGCTATGAGCGAGTGTGCCATGGCGACTCCGGTATTGCGTATCACTGTCGAGTCGGTCAGGTCACGCTGCAGCCTCGAAACCGGCAGTTTGGATGAAAGGTGGCCGAAAAGGGCGTTTGCCACTCCCAGGTTTCCCTCGGCATTCTCGAAGTCGATCGGATTCACCTTATGAGGCATTGCAGATGAGCCCACCTCGCCCCTGACTATTGTCTGCTTGAAATAATCGAGCGAAATGTAACTCCAGACATCCCGGCAGAAGTCAGTAATGATAGTGTTGATCCGGCTCAAACAGTCAAAAAGGGCTGCCAGCCCGTCATAGTGTTCTATCTGGGTGGTCGTCTGTTGTCTTTCAAGTCCGAGCTGCTCATTCAGCAGCCTGTCGGCGAACTCAGGCCAGTTGATATCCGGGTATGCCACCCTGTGAGCGTTCAGGTTGCCTGTTGCACCGCCGAATTTGCCGCTGTACCTCATTGTCATGAGTGTCATCAGCTCACTGTCAAGCCTTTCAGCGAAGACAGCCATCTCCTTGCCCAGCCGGGTAGGTGTTGCAGGTTGCCCGTGAGTTCGTGCCAGCATCGGAATGTCGGCCCACTCTTCAGCCATCTTTCTTATCGCATCGCGAAGTGATACAAGCATTGGCTTCATGACTTCCCTCACGGAATCGCGAATAGCCATCGGCATGGCAGTATTATTGATATCCTGCGAGGTCAGACCGAAGTGAATGAACTCCCCCCATTTGTCCAGACCAAGAGCTGAAAACTTCTCCTTGACGAAGTACTCAACGGCCTTGACATCGTGGTTGGTGACCGCTTCCTTCTGTTTGATGGTGTCAGCGTCGGCCGGGGAAAACGATGAGCAGATGGCCCTGATTGACTGTTCCTTTTCCGGAGGGAACCCGTCAAACTGTGGCAGCCGCGCATGCGTGAGAGCGATGAAGTATTCAGTCTCCACCAGCACCCGGTAGCGCATCAGTCCGTACTCGGAAAAGAAGGGAACCAGTTCCCCCACCCGCTCACCGTACCGGCCGTCAACCGGTGAAATTGCCATTAAACGGTCCATATATATCTCCTCAGCCCGATTTTACCCATGAATCAAAAATCAAAAATAGTATTTTGTACTGGTCTAAAAAAATTGAACCTTTGCAATTATCCGGGGAAAGAATATTTGAGATGGAGAAGATAAGGGTTTCAGCAGTCAGGTATATCAACAGCTATCCTTTTATAATCGGACTGCGCAACGGTGAGGTTGCAAAGATGATTGACCTGGAGGTGTGTCATCCCTCTGAGTGTGCCGACAGGCTCATTGCAGGCAGCAGTGACCTGGGACTTATCCCTGTGGCGATGATTGCAGGGATGAAGGAGTACCATCTTGTTGGCGACTACTGTCTGAGCACGAACGGGGAGGTACGGACCGTGCTGCTGGTAAGCAACACTCCATTTGAAGAGATATCGACAATCTATCTTGACTATCGTTCAAGGAGTTCAGTGTCACTCTGCCGCATCCTGGCGGCCACTGCGTGGAAGCGGGAATTTACCTGGCACCCGGCGCCGGAAGAGTTTGACATCACTGCCATGAGACACGGTGAAGCAGCAGTGATGATAGGCGACCGCTGTTTCGAGTATGCGCGTCATTTCAGGTACAGGCTTGACCTGGGGCTGGAGTGGAAAAAGTTCACCGGGCTGCCTTTCGTCTTTGCCTGCTGGGTATCCACCCGTGAGTTGCCCGGGCAGTTTAAAGAGCTCTTCAACAAGGCTCTGGGAGAAGGGCTGGACAGGAGGAACGAGTCTGTCGATCTGCTGGCAGAGGGATCCGCGGCCACCCCTGACGAAGTGATCTTCTACCTTAACCATAACATGGACTACCGCCTTGACGACCTCAAGAGACAAGCCCTGGAAAAATTTATCGGATTCATAAAGGAATTAAACATAACCCCATGAAAAGACTCACAGTCAAATTTGCATTTCTGTTGCCGGTGTTATTCGCCGGTGCATGGTTTGCCCTTCCGGCCATAGCAGCGGGACAGACCGGGCCCGACACCACTGCCATAGTATACAAGTGCGATATAAAAAAGAATATTGCCGCACCCCTGTGGAGAAGCGTCAGGAAGAGTTTTGCAGAGGCAGACTCAGTGAATGCTGATTACATGCTGATTCACATGAACACATATGGCGGACAGGTTGATATTGCCGACTCCATGCGCACCCTGATACTGAACTATGATATCCCCGTACTGGTTTTCATTGACAACCAGGCAATATCCGCCGGTGCGCTGATAGCAGTCTCTGCTGACAGCATCTACATGCGCTCGGGCGCCAGCATAGGTGCAGCCACCGTTGTTGACCAGACGGGACAGAAGTTACCTGACAAGTATCAGTCGTTCATGCGAGGCATGATGCGGGCAACAGCTGAAGCTCACGGCAAGAAGCCGGTTGTGGAGAACGGAGACACCACCTGGGTATGGCACCGCGACCCTGAAATTGCCCAGGCTATGGTAGACCCGTCAATAGTGCTTGAAGGCATAGTTGATACCGGACAGGTTCTCACCCTGACAACGCTCGAGGCTATCAAATACGGCTTCTGCGAGGGTGAGGCTGAGACCGTTGAGGAGGTCCTGGCGAGTGCCGGAATTGAGGAATACACTATCAGGGAGCTGAAACTGACCCTGGTAGACAAAATTATAATGTTGCTCGTCAATCCGGTAGTCTCAGGGCTGCTTATAATGCTGATAATCGGCGGTATCTACTTCGAGCTGCAATCGCCAGGCGTGGGTTTCCCACTGGCAGCTGCTGGTTTTGCCGCACTGCTCTATTTCGCGCCGCTGTACCTTGAAGGTGTTGCTGCAAACTGGCACCTCGTAATATTCATTGCAGGAATAATCCTGTTGCTTGTAGAGATCTTCGCCGTTCCGGGATTCGGAGTGACGGGGGTCCTGGGAGTGATCGGAATTGTTACAGGTCTGGCCCTGGTTATGGTAGATAAGATTGTCTTCCGCCGCGGTCCCTCTCTTGACGGGGTAAGTGAGATTGTCGGCGCCTTCGCGATTGTACTTGCTGCGGCAGTACTTGCAATCGGACTCTCACTGTGGCTATCAAGAAAACTGTTTGCCCCCAACAGACTGTTTGGAAGCCTGGCGCTTGAGACTTCGGTGAACCAGGCGGACGGGTTTGAAAGCTTCGACACCGGAAAACTTCGGTCAGTTGTTGGCAGCAGGGGCACCGCACATACAGTCCTGAAGCCGTCAGGAAAGGTATTAATCGGAGACAGTGTCTATCCTGCCGTTGCAGAGACAGGCTTTATAACAAAGGGAACGGCAGTTGTTGTCAGAAGGGAAGAACAGGGCCAGCTCTACGTGGTGGCTGAGGAGAGTTAGGGCGCAAAGCAGGACACTTTTACCGGCAGCGAGCATAAGCATACCGGCACGGAGCAAAGGCAAACCGGCTAAACTGAAAAACAAGCAGCCAGATGAAGGTCAGACCGTACAGGAAGGATGATTTTCCGGGCATTATGGAGGTCTGGAGTGCCACCGGGTTAAGCAGGCCCGAGCGTGGCGACGATGAGGCAACCATTGAAAGAAGCATCGCTATCGGAGGCACAATGCTCGTGATGTATGACCCGGATGACGACGGCAGGATTACCGGCACATCATGGCTCACCTTCGATGGCAGGAGGCTCCACCTGCACCACTTCGGGATAGCCCCGGCGTACCAGGGCAGGAAGCTCTCGGCGCTGCTGCTCAGGGAGTCGCTTCGCATTGTGAAGGAAAAAGGTTACCAGGTCAAACTGGAAGTACACAGTACAAATGAAATTGCGGTCAATATCTACAAAAAAGCGGGTTTCGAGTACCTGGGTGATTACGACGTCTATATAATCCGTGATATACAATCTATTGAAATTTAAAATGTTAAAATAACTTTAAAGAGTCTGTTTTATTTGCCAAACGCTGGTTATTTTTAGTATATTTGAGAAAATCTATCCACAATAAATCATGGCACGAACACTGACATTTGGACAATTGAGAAGGATCAAGGACCAGCTTCCTGACGGGAGCATAAGAAAGATAGCTGATGAGCTGGCTATGGAGGAGGAGACCGTCAGGAATTATTTCGGTGGCTGGAACTTTGATCGCGGGCAGAGTGCCGGGATCCACATTGAAAAGGGACCCGAGGGGGGCATTGTAACCCTGGAGGACACTACCATACTTGATCTTGCTGAGAGTATGCTGGCCCGCTGATTATTACACTCCACGTTTACGGAAAGCAAAAGTTCTTACTTTTGCTTTTTCGTTTTATTGATGGCACATACTTATATCAGGCAGGCAGAGGAAATGTACGGAGCAAGGCTCAGGGAGGAGTGCCGGCGCATATTCGCAACAGCCGGAATCCCTTCACATGACCACCTGCACCATGAGAGAGTATGGGTAAACGCTGTACAACTTCTTGAACGTCTCTATGCCGGCGGCATGGTCACCGGTTCTGACATGGCAGAAAAAGCAATAATCGCTGCCTTCTTCCATGATACAGGCCTTACAGTCAACCGGGGCAGTGATCACGGCAGGGAGAGCAGGCATATCTGCAGCGAGTTCCTTAAATCACTTTCAATGAATGATGCGGACTGCCTTGAGATTCTCGATGCGGTAGAGAAGCATGATGACAAGGCTTACACAGGTCAGTCTGATCCCTCCTCACTGGCGGCAATAATCTCCGTAGCTGATGACATGGACGCCTTCGGCGAAACGGGAATCAGCCGGTATGAGGAGATATATTCAATGAGAGGCATTCCTGCTTCTGACATGCCCGGAATGATAATCGAAAACGTTAATTCGCGGCTCAGGCACCTTGAATCAACCTATGGCATCTTTCCTGACCTGGTTGATGAAATGAGAGAAAAATCACAGAGAGTAATCAGTAATTTCAGAGATAAAACCGGATGAAAACAAGATTCTTTAATCTGCTAGTGGCAATAGTTGTAACAGCCGGCCTTCAGGCGCAGAAGCCTGCCGATATACCTGTTCCCGGGTATGATGATAACAGGAGCCTCACGTGGGAGGAGGCAATCAGGTTCTATGCAGACCTTGACGAGCGGTATGAGGAGGCCACGCTCATTGAAATGGGAATGACCGATGCCGGGCTGCCCCTTCATCTCTTCATCATCTCATCTGACGGGGAGACTGATCCGGCAGCAATACACGGCCAGGGCAAAGCCATAGTGCTTATCAACAACGGGATACACCCTGGCGAGCCGGAAGGTATCGATGCCAGTGCCCGGTTTGCGGCGGACCTGCTCTCCAATAAGGACGGAATGAAGAAATACCTGCGCAACTGTTCCGTTGCCATCATCCCGGTTTACAATATTGGCGGGGCGCTGGCGCGAAGCCCCTACTGGCGCATAAACCAGAACGGGCCGGAAGAGAAGGGCGCAAGGCGAAACTCACGTTTTCTCGACCTGAACCGCGATTTTGTCAAGCAGGACTCACGCGACGCACGAGCCTTTGCGGAGATTTACCGCTTCCTGGACCCCGATGTGTTCCTGGACACCCATACAACCAACGGCTCGGACCACCAGTTCACGGTGACACTCATCGCCACCCAGCCTGAGAAGATGCATCCTGAGATGGAGGATTTCTTCCGCAATGACATGCTGAAAGAACTCTACAGCCGGATGAAGGAGGCTCATAAAAACGAAATGGTTCCATATGTGCAGTATACTGACAGAGGCGAGATCAGGGCAATCATCGGCTTCGAGGAACATGCATACTACTCAACAGGTTATTCTGCACTCTTCAACTCCTTCGGCTTCATGACAGAGACACTGGTCTATAAGCCCTACAAGGAACGGGTGGAAGGAACACAGCAGTTCATCACGGAGCTGGTCCGGTACACATCATTGAATCACAAGGAGATCCTGCGACATCGTGCTGAAGCCAACCGTCGCACTCTTGAGGCGAAGGAGTTTGTCATTGACTGGGAACAGGACTCTTTGAAATGGGATACCCTCCAATATCACGGCTATCGCTACGAGGAGACCGCCACACCTATCACCGGAAGAAAATCAGGGTTTTACAATCACGAAAAACCTTACACTGAGACCATCAGGTACTACAATTATTTCAACCCTTCACTCACCGTCACCGTCCCCGATGCCTACATTGTCCCGTTTGCGTGGGAGGAGGTTATTGAGCGTCTTATGGTCAACGGAGTGGAAATGGAGCAGTTGCAGGCTGACACAACGCTCACTGTTGAAGCATATTACATTGACAGCTTCGAGCCCGCGCGCAGAGCCACACAGGGACACTATTTCAACAGCAAGGTGAAGCTCCGCACCGTCACACGGGAGGTTGAATTTTTCAAAGGTGACTACATAGTCCCGGTCAGCCAGAGATCAAAAAAGTACATCATCACGATGCTTGAGCCGCAGAGCGAACCGGGCTTCTTCGCCTGGAACTTTTTCGACTCATTTCTTGAGGGGCAGGACTGGTATTCGGTATGGGGCTTCGAGAGTCACCTTAAGGAGTTGCTGGACCATAACCCGGCGCTTCGCGAAGCATTTGAAAAGGCCAAACGCGAAGATTCCGCCGTGGCATCTGATCCGGTGGCCCAGTTGCAGTGGCTCTATCAGCACACTCCTGCCTCAGAACTGGAGAAGAGGACCAGGCTGTACCCTGTTGGCAGGCTGATGAATGCTGGAAGATTGTTGAATCCCGCGAAATGAATACCATGGAAGAGAAGAAGCTCAGCAGCAACTATGACAGTGAGGAATTCCGGAAACAGGGTCATGAACTGATTGACGCTCTGGCCGACTATCTGAAAGATTCAACCGCAAGGAGCGATATGCCCGTGCTGAATTACAGGGAGCCTGACGACCTTGTGAAGGAATATGACTTTGACCATCCGGCCAACCGAGACCTGCCGCTCGGAGGGTTTATCAGGAAGGTGATAGGCGACATGAATCACATGCATCATCCGCGGTTTGTGGGGCACCAGAACTCCCCTCCCCTTACGGCCGGGGTCATTGCGCAGATGTGCACCACGCTTCTCAACAACGGAGTGGCGGTCTATGAGATGGGGCCGGCCGCCATAGCTGCAGAACGGAATGTGATAAGATACTTTGCAAAGCTAATCGGTTTTGGCGAAGAGGCAGACGGGATCTTCACCCACGGGGGCAGCGCAGGCAACCTGACAGGCTTGCTTGCAGCGCGCCAGGCGATGAGTGAATACAATATCTGGGAAGAGGGTGTCAGGCATGACAGGCCCGTAGGCATCATAGTATCGGACCAGTCGCACTACAGTATCTCCCGCAATGCCAGGGTCATAGGCCTTGGAGGAAGATCTGTCATCCGGATACCGTATGACAGTCGCTATGCAATGAGAACTGACCTTCTGGAAGAGACTCTCAGGAACGCGGAAGAGAAGGGCATACGGGTCATCTGTGTGGCAGCCAACGCCTGCTCAACCGCCACCGGCACGTATGACAACCTGGAGGAGGTAGCTGCCTTCTGCCGCAGGAACAAACTCTGGTTTCACGTTGACGGGGCGCACGGTCTGGGCGTACTTTTCACGGAGAAATACCGTCACCTTGCCCGGGGACTTGAACATGCTGATTCAGTTGTGATTGACTTTCACAAGATGCTGCTCACTCCCGGACTGAACACCATGGTGATCTTCCGTGACGGCCGCAGATCGTACGAGACCTTCGCCCAGAAGGCGGGATACCTCTTCGACAAGCAGGACGGAAATGAATGGTACAACAGCGCCCGGAGGACTCTTGAATGCACCAAGAGCGGCCTGGGGATAATAGCGTGGGCAGTCATAAAATACTATGGCGAAGAGGTGCTCGGCAAGTATGTTGAAAGCAGGCATGACCTGGCGAAACGGTTCAGCGATGCCATAGGGAGAACACCGGCCATGGAGCTGGCTGTGACACCTGAATCAAACATTGTCTGCTTCAGGTATGCACCGGCGGGGATGGAGGCTGACAGACTGAACGAACTGAACCGCACCATCAGAAAGGCAGTGGTTCAAAGCGGTGAGTTCCACATCGTGCAAACGGAGCTCGACGGTTCAATCTGGTTGCGTACCGCACTGATGAATGCAATGACTGATGACAAGGACCTGGAGAGGCTGGTCAGTGCTGTCCTGAGGCACGGTGCGAGAATCGCCGGGGAACTTACCTGACAAAGAAATCGAGTACCGTCTCCCCGCCTATCCGGGCCACCAGGTTGTCACCCTTTTTGACAGGGCCGACTCCTGAGGGTGTGCCTGTAAAGATGAGGTCCCCCGTTTTCAAAGTGTAATATTTTGAAACGTATTCAATTATCTCAGGAAAGCCAAAGATCAGATCTGAAGTATTCCCCTCCTGCCTGACTTCACCGTTAACCTCGAGGGTAAAGCTTATGTCGGCGTGGCTGACAAATTTATCTGCCGGCAGAAATAAACCGACAGGGGCAGATCCGTCAAAGGTCTTTGAAAGCTCCCACGGATGGCCTGCCTGTGAAAACCTGTGCTGCAGATCACGTGCTGTAAAGTCTATTCCTACGGTAAGTGCATCGTAGTAGCGGTGTGCATACTTTGCTGCGATACCCTTTCCCAGTTTTGAGATGCGAAGCACCACCTCAGCCTCAAACTGCAGGTTCTTTGAGAAATCAGGCAGGAAGAATGGTTTGTTCTTCTTAAGGAGAGCGGAATCGGGTTTCAGAAAGATCATCGGTTCCTGCGGAAGAGGCCGCCCCATCTCAGCCGCATGTTTGCGGTAATTCAGTCCGACACAGATAATCTTCATCCTTCAGATAAATTCACACACTAAGTTTATAAACATCTTTTTTCTTATCGGGGCCTGCCGGTATTCTTCGCGGCAGCATCACGTCTTTCCGAACGAGCGCACCTTGATGGCGGTGATCACCTGCTTCGTATTCTGGGGAAAATCGCCGTTCATCATCCATGAGTAATATGACGGCTCCTCCTTGAATACAAGCTCCACGGGCTTGCCCTTGTGCTTCCCGAAGTTGAAGACCTCCACCCCCTGCTCATTGAACACTATTCGCCCTGCAAGATCAGCATTATTGTTAAAGGCGCTGAATGCAGAGAGCTTGTCGATGTCATTCTCCAGGTCCGGATACCGGTCAAGCTGTGCCTTCAGAATCTCGTAGGTTGCTGCAGTGTCTGCCTGGGCGCTGTGGGCATTCTCCAGGTCACTGTTGCAGTAGAACTTATATGCAGCGCTGAGGGTCCGCTGTTCCTTCTTGTGGAAGATGACCTGGACGTCAATATACTTGTGGCGTGCCGGGTTGAAATCAACATTTACCCTGAGAAACTCCTCGCAGAGAATCGGAATGTCAAATTTCATCGAATTGAACCCGGCAAGGTCAGATCCCTCGAGGAAGGCTGCTATTCGCCTTGCGACATCCCTGAAGTGCGGTTCATTTGCCACGTCAGCATCACTGATGCCGTGCACGCGTGTTGCCTCCGGCGAAATAGGGATGCCGGGGTTAAGCCTTAGAGTGAGCCACTCCTCTGCGCCTCCGGGGGAGACCTTCAGTGCGGAAAACTCTACGATACGGTCAGTAGCGATGTTCACCCCGGTGGTCTCCAGATCAAGGATGACCAGGGGCTTTTTTAGATTTAATTCCATTTTTTCCTGGTTCTCAGGCGTTGATCATCATTGGCATAAGCAGCATCAGAAGGTCTTCATCCTCGTTTGCCGGCTCGGCAGGAAGGAAGAGACCAGCCCTTGTGGGATCAGCAAGCTCAATCACAACATCCTGTGATGCTATGTTGGAGAGTATCTCCAGCAGGAAGACCGACTTGAATCCAATCTCCATGTCATCACCCTCGTAAAGGCATGTATGGCGCTCGTAGGCTGAGATGGAGAAGTCAATATCCTGTGCTGAAACTGTAATCTGGTTGGGGCTGAACTGGAGCTTGACAAGGTTGCTGGCCTGGTTTGAGAAGACGGAGACCCTGCGCAGGATGTTATAGAACTCGAGTCTGTCAATACGAACCTTTCTCGGGTTGTTCTTCGGGATTACAGAATTGTAGTTCGGATAGTTGCCCTCAACCAGGCGACAGACCACCTTGTAATCCGAAAGGGTGAAGAATGCGTTTCTGTCGTCGAACTCAACCGAGACCACGCCGCTCTCCCTGGGAAGAATGTTCTTCAGCAGTGAGGCAGGTTTCTTTGGCAGGATGAATGACGCCTCATCGTCAGCCTTAGCGTCACTTCTCTGGTATCTCACAAGCTTGTGGGCGTCTGAAGCAACGAATGTAAGCTTCGAGGCTGATGCCTCAAACAGTATGCCTCCCATTACCGGGCGAAGCTCATCATCAGCTGTTGCGAAGAGGGTCCTCGATATCCCGGCCAGAAGCACGTCTGCAGGAACATTGAAACCGAAACGCTTCTCCTTCTTGATCACCGGCAGCACCGGAAAATCGATACCGTTCTGACCTACTACGCTGAAACGGCCGTTCTCTGAGTTGATCACTGCAGCCAGCGTGTCAGGATTGATATCAAAGGTGAGAGGCTGCTCGGAGAACTCCTTGAGAGTCTCAAGCAACAGCCTGGCTGGCAGCGCTACCGTACCGCTTCCTGTTATATTGTCAAGCCGCATGTGTGTTATGAGAGTCGACTCCAGGTCAGAAGCCGTGATCTCCAGATCATTGCCGCTGATATTGAAAAGGAAATTGTCAAGAATAGGAAGGGTATTCTTTGAACTGATCACCCTGCTTATGGCCTGAAGGTGACCCAGGAGCTCTGTGCTTGATACAACAAATTTCATATTGTCATTCATTTAAGTTTTTTCGAAAACTGAACTCTGTGGACCGGCAACTAATTGATTATAAATACAGTCTGCTTTAAAAACCGGTTTATCAATATTACAAAAAAATATCTTACCCTCAAACAAATTTATTTAACCGAAATAAACCGTCTGCGTCTGAGCAGGTTATAAGC
>JAEYZD010000201.1 GCA_023430725.1 Bacteroidota bacterium
GGGGGACTGCGGCGCGAGCCGCATCCTACCCGATTAGGAGCATGTTAACACAAAACAAAAGGGACGGGTGTGTGTGCCCCACATTCTACAATTCTTGATGCCCTACGGGCATCCATGCAAAAGGTAATGCTATCTATATCAGATGTATACCACCTCGTTGAGGTGGGAGAATTGTAGAAGCATGTTAACATCAAAAAAAATGCGGCGCCAGCCGTATACAATTCTTAGTGGTCTATGACCACTTTCCAATGTATTCAGTATCCTCCACCCTAAAGCATCTCGTACTCCAGGCTGGCCATGATGAACGGCCCGACGCCCTTGGGATCATTGTCGCGGATAATCTCACCTATATAATATTCATAGGAGCCGTCACGGTAAGGGTCACCTCCCAGGCCTGCAACTCCGCAGATGTTTTTCATTGTGACGAGACCGTCAGCCTCTGTGACTATGAAGTTTTCAAGCAAACCCCTGTAAGCCTTGTGAGCCGTGGCCAGGTATTGTTCATCAAGGTATCCCATTCTCACCCCCTTGAAGATTGAGTAGGCGAACATTGCCGTACAGGAGGTCTCGATATAGTTGCCATCATCACCCGAACGGTCGGGCACCTGGTACCATCCTCCGGTGACAGGATCCTGTATTTCGGTCAGTTTTTCTGCCATCCGCCGGAGAATATCTATCAGCTGTTCCCTGCCGGTCTGATCTTCGGGAAGGAAATCAAGCACATCAACTATGGCCATTGAGAACCATCCCATGGCACGGCCCCATGCATGAGGCGCCTGGCCTGTGATGCTGTCTGCCCATGCCATCTGTCGCGATGCGTCAAAAGCGTGCCTGTAGAGACCGGTGGCAGGATCATAGGTGCGGGCTGATACTATCAGGAACTGGTTGACAACATCACAGAAATCCTGCGGACGGTCATACCTGAGGGCATACTCAGCATAAAACGGAGCTCCCATATAGAGGCCGTCAAGCCACATCTGGTCAGGATAGATCTTCTTGTGCCAGAAGCCGCCTTCTGCAGTCCGGGGCTGCGACTCCAGCTGGTCCCTTAGTGTGTGTATAACCTTCTCGTAGCGCGGGTCTTTGGTACGGTCAAAAAGCAGGAACATCATCTTGCCGGGGTTAACCTGATCGATGTTGTAGTTGTCCATTTTGTATTTGTAAATTATCCCTTCAGCATCAATGAGGGAATCAGCGTAACCCTTCGCATATGCATAAAAGCGTTCATCCCCGGTTGCCTCATTGAGTCTCATGAAAGCCAGACCCATCAGCCCCTGCGTATAGTTCCACTTCTTTCCCGTAACAAAATCGGCCATCCATAACGACGGATTGCGTATCATCTCGGACTCAGCCATTCTGACTGACCACAGCGGGGAGTCGAGACCGCTTTTCCTCCCGCTGCCGCAGGCGCCGAGAAATATCACTCCAATCAGTCCTGCCGTAATGATTAATGATCTTTTTACCATCTGACTTTATTTTACTGGTTCAGGTCTGCTTTTGTTTTCCGTTCTTGTCACGGTATTCAGAGGGTGTAACCCCGAACCGTTGTTTGAATATCCTGGAGAAGTAGCGCGGGTCATTGCATCCAACCATATAGGTTACCTGCGATATAGTATACTCGCCTGATTCAATAAGCTGTGCCGCCCGTTTTACCCTCACCTCCCTTATAAATTCTATGGGGGCAAGCCCCGTGAGGCTCTTTAGTTTCTTGAAGAAGACTGACCGGCCAATTCCGATTTTTGAGACCAGTTCGTCAACAGTAAGGTCCGAGTTGTCAATGTTCTGTTCCATGACCTCCATGACGCTCTTCATGAGCTTGTCATCATATGCTTCAACCATCGGCTCGGATGGAGTCACCTCATATGATTTGCCGGTTCCGGAGGGAGGATAATCCGCGATTGCTGCAAGGAAAAGTTCCTGGAGTTTTTTACGTTGCTGCAGGATGTTCTCCACCCTTGCCCTGAGGTATGTTGAACTGAAGGGTTTTGTTATGAAGTCGTCTGCACCGCGTTTCAGCGCTTCTACCTGGGTGTCGAGGTCGGTTTTGGCTGTCAGCACGACAACCGGAATATGAGAGGTGGTGGTCTCCTGTTTAATCCGGCGTGCGAGTTCCAGTCCATCCATCTCAGGCATCATAAGATCTGTGATGATGATATCCGGGAGCTGGCTTCGGGCAATCTCAAGGCCTTCGATGCCATTCCCTGCCTCAATGACATGAAATCCGTCAGCGAGGATGATCCTTATGAAACTCCGCAGCTCTTCATTATCCTCAACGAACAATAGAACAGGCTCGTCATCATCATTGCCTCCGGTCTCTGCCTCTTCTTCATCTTCCTGTATTTCCTGTGATGTTCTGAGAGACTTCAGCGGGCTCTGTCCGTCGGCCAGCACAAATTCAGTATCATTGCCAAAGTGCGAGAAGCCCAGCCTGAAGATGACCCTGAATGTGGCGCCCAGGCCCTCCTCGCTCTCGGCTGTCAGTTCCGCGCAGTGCAACTCCGCGAGTTCCCTGCTGAGGGAGAGCCCGATTCCGGTGCCGGGTTGCATCGTCATCACCTCCTTTTCTTCACTGTCAAACCGCATGAACAGTTTCTTCATTTTTTCCCTGGAGAGCCCGGTCCCCTGGTCTGCAACGATGAGCTCAAGCGAATCGTTGTTCTTCCTTACTGTGACGTTGACCCTCTTGCCACGCGGGGTGAATTTGAGGGCATTGGTTATAAGGTTGAAAGCGATCTTCTCGATCTTGTCGCGGTCAGCCCATACCTTTTCGCCCTCCGAGAGATCCTCCGTGATAAGCCTTATCCCCTTGTCCTCGGCCACCCTCCGGAAGTCGGTGCAGATGCCCTGAATAAACGGACCAAGGGGAAATTCCTCTATCCTGAGCTTCATCTTTTTGTTCTGCACCTTCCTGAAATCCAGTATCTGGTTGACAAGGCGAAGCATACGCTGGGTATTGCTCTGGACGAGGGTAAGCTGGTCCCTTACCTCGGGATCAAGGCGGTTGTTCTGAAGAATATTCGTAACCGGTGATGAGATAAGCGTCAGCGGGGTGCGTAGCTCATGGGAGATGTCTGTAAAGAACTTGAGCTTAAGGTTCGTGATGAGCTGTTCCACCTCCACCTTGTGCCGCAGCTTGTACATTGTAAAGATGACATAGATGGTCAGGGCAATAAGAGCGAGGCTGACAGCGGCGATCAGGATCTTTGCCATCAGTGTCTGCCAGAATGAAGGTCTCACGACCACTCTTATGCTTCGGGTGTTGCTGACCCATATGCCGTCTGAGTTCGTTGACCTGACACTGAAGATGTACTCCCCAGGATCCAGGTTTGTATAGGAGGCAACGCGCTGGCCCCGTCCTATGATCCAGTCGGGATCAACACCTTCAAGCCGGTGTGCATACTGAATATTTTTCGGGTTTCTGTAATCGAGTGCGGCAAATTCTATTGAGAGACTCTTCTGGTCATGCCTCAGCTCCAGTGAGGCGATGCCCGTATCACTGCCGGGCAATGCGGGTGAACCTCCCCCTGTGTGCATGTCCGCTCCGGCAACTGTAAGCCTTGTGAACAGAAGGGGAGGGACGAAGTTGACCTTTCTCACCTGTTCCGGGTTAAAGCAGTAGATGCCGTTATCAAACCCGAACATGATTTCACTGTCTCCGGTTCTCAGCCCGGCAGCTTCGGAGAAGTAGCGTCGCTCGACTCCGCTCTGTTCGCTGTAGATTTCAAACGATTCGCTCTGCACATTGAATTTCAGGATTCCCCTTTCGCTGCTAAGCCAGAGGTTGCCATTGAGATCATCCACGATGCTGAGTATCACATCGTCGGGTGCGCCTGTCCTGACAGTATAGGATTTGAATCCGGGTTTTTCACTGTCTCCTGTCACCCTGTTCAGGCCTCCGCCGAAGGTGGCAACGAAGATCTCGTCGTCAGGAGCACAATAGATATAGTGCACATCATTGTTTGCCAGGCTGTTCTCAATCTGCGGATCAAAGAAGCACGTCGTGAATTCAGCCTCTTCGGGTTCACCGAAACCGCGGTCGAAGATCACCAGTCCGCTTGTGGTTCCCACCCAGATTTTTCCCTTCGTATCCGAGGTTATGTATCTTACCCTTTTGTGATTTGAATAGGGGTAGTTACGCAGCCGGTTGAGTGAGTTGATGAAGAGCGTGCGGCCATTCTCTTCTGTTATGTAGTTGAGTCCGCCGTTGAATGTCCCCACCCAGATCCTTCCTCCCGGGTCTTCGTGTACCGAGTAAACATTGTCATGGCTGAGGCTGAAGGGATCTGCATCATCGTGCCGGTAACCCGTCATGCGGTAGCAACACGGTGAACCGGTGCCGGCAGGTTCAAGCCTGAAGAGACCTCTTCCCTTCGATCCCATCCAGATGTTGCCCCTGCTGTCCTGGGTGATAACATAGACCAGGGCGCTGAAAGCATCACCGGAGCTGAACGTGCCATTCTCCCTGAGGTAACCCAACAACTGTCTCTCAGGATCGAAGAGCCAGACACGGCCGTCACGCGTTGCTGCCCACAGATTGCGGTTGTTGTCCTCGAAGATAGCCCTGACCTCGTTCTCTGAGTGTGATGCAGTTACGGGTTTGGGGCTTATCACCCTGAAGAGGCTTGGGAAGAAGGAAACTTTTTCTATACCACGGGTGATTGTGCACATCCAGAGGTTTCCCTGGCTGTCAGAGAGTGCCGAATGGATGAGGTTCGGAAAGCGTCTGTCACTGCTTCCCGGTTCATTGTGGAAGTACTCGAGGTTCCTTTCCGCCCTGTTGTAACGTGATAAGCCGCCTCCGCGAGGGTAAACCCACAGTATGTCATTTACATCTTCGAATATTACAAAACTCGGCAGCAGAACATTTGGATTGGTTTTATCGACCGCGGGGCGAAAATGACGTACTGTGCCGCTGAAGGGATCGTAATGAATCACTCCGTCGGCCTGCGATTCAATCCATGCTTCACCGTAGCGGTCGACATAGACCGAGGCCATCCTGTCTGAAGGGAGCACGGGATAACGGGAGGTGTCATACTGTTTCTTCTCTCCGGTCACCGGCGAGTAGATGAAAAAGCCGTCGCCGGAGGTGAGGATGATGAGCTCGCGCTGATTGAGAGGCCTGATGCTGATTATGTCAGAGCTGACCCCCAGACGTATCTCCTCGGCCAGCTCAGCTCCGTGGCCGGTGACGATTATCGTGCCGTTGCCTGTGCCGAACCAGAGCCGTTCGCCGGCTTCATGCAGACAGAAGAATTCCCTGCCGGTTCTGTTCCGTTCGGATGGGGGCAGCATCTGCCGGGGTATTGTGTCATTGCCTCTGACAGTAAACAGTCCTGAGTCCGTCAGGACCCATACAGTTCCCTTGCTGTCTTTCGCAATCAGGTTGACAGATGTGACAGGGGTGGCTTCACTGCTGCATTCAAACCGCTGAAGGGTGTAGTCTGAGGATGAGGCCTGTGATATTACACGGATGCATGTTCCGGCTTCGGTGGGGAGCCATGTCTCACCGCCGCTGAAACAGTAGATCTGGTTGACGGGGGAGTAGTTGCCGGGGCCTGACGCGCTGATCTCATTGAAGTTAATGAACTCCTCCGTGCGGGTGTTCATGCGGTAGACCTCACCGTCGTTGTTCATTATCCACAGGTATCCCAGGTCATCCTCTGTAATCCGGTCCACCCTGTTGTTCGTCAGTCCGTAGCTCGAGTTGAACCCCGACTTGTACACCTTGAAATTATATCCGTCAAAACGGTTAAGGCCGTCGAATGTGCCGAACCACATAAGCCCTTCGCGGTCCTGGTGCATTGTAAGCACCACTCCTTCGGACAGACCGTCTTCAACTGAATAATGAGAAAAGGCGCTTTTGAACTGACCGGAGATTGTCCGCGGCAGCAGGGCCAGCAGCAGGATGAGAAACGTTTTCCCGGCAGTGAGGCGCATATGCTGGTTATTCTGTCTTTACCCTGAGAGGAGACTGTATTCTCTTTGCGAACGCGTCAATATAGCCGGTCCATGCATCATCGGATTCAAAACCCCATTTGCTCCATCCGGCGCCGGTGTAATAAGTCAGGGGTGTTCCCGGCGTGTATCCTGTGACAATAAGCAGGTGTTCACCCGTCTCTTTAATGTCAGTTGCACCGGTTGTAAGCACTGTTCCGATGTATGTGATGCCTCCCTCGCCGCCGTCAAGGCGGTAGGCGATTGCATTTCTTCCAGCTGCCACAGAAAGGGTTGATCCTTCCTCCCTCTTGACTATTCCTGCTACAACGGCAAATTCATTTTCCGTACCTTGGTATTCCTCAACTATTTTTGTCATCTGGTTGCCGGCATCGAGTGAAACAGTGCGCGTTTCTGTTAACATTGCATCACCTGCCTGGAATGGGGGATATGTAAGGCGGAACGATGTGCGCAGAGGTCCGTTGTCGAGAGTTTCCCATGTTGCGAAGTTGATAGCCAGCCAGAGGGAGTCTGCTATGTAGGGTGCCATTGCGCCAGCTCCCAGTGTCCGGCCAACCTTGTAGCAGTCGCACCCCTCACCGTTGTCATCATGATATGTGTTCTTCCCTGCGAGGTAATCGGCATACCACCTGTCGACCACCAGCTTGTCAGTTCTCTTGATCCAGACATCAATACCGTTGCTGGGTCCGTCCTTTGCAATGAGTGCAGGGCCATATATCCGGAAGGCAATCCGGTCATTCTCCCAAGCATAGTCGTCATACCTTTCCGGCACGAATCGTCCGTAGGCTTTGTTCTCATACTGACCCGGATCCCCCTTTCCTATATAATATACTGAAGAAGCGCCGGCCTTCACATCAACCTGGAAAATCAGCGACTGCGGAGCGGTCTGCCCGGCATATATAAGC
>JAEYZD010000004.1 GCA_023430725.1 Bacteroidota bacterium
TCTTATCACCGGTCTGATAACAGACCGCGGAATTTGCAGGGCGGAAAAGGAATCAATATTAAAAACGGTATCATAATCATATGGAAGGTTTTGTAAAGTTCAACTGCTACTGGAGCCAGTCAGGCTCGGTCATCACTGACGAGCAGTATGAGATCATCAACCACTGGAGGGAGATACTCTTCAATCTCGACCTGATAGGCGCGTTTGAAAACGGAGTCGGATTCGGGAACATAAGCATACGTATCGGGAAGTCGACCCAGTTTATAATAACCGGATCTTCCACCGGAGACATCCCTGAGCTTGAGCCGGGCCATTATGTTCAGGTCCGGTCCTTTAACATAGATGACAATGCGGTCATGTGTGTCGGTCCGCTCAAGGCCTCTTCTGAATCGCTTACCCATGCAGCCATCTATACGGCAGATCCCGGGACTAATGCCATCATACATGTTCACTCAATGAAGCTCTGGGAGGACCTGATTGACAAGGTTCCCACGACTGACAGGTCGGTGGAGTACGGAACTCCGGGCATGGCCCGTGAGATGATCCGCATTTTCAGTGAGCCTGATGTTTTTGAGAAGAGGATCATTGTTATGGGAGGTGACCGCGGTGGATTGATCACCTTCGGTTATGACCTGGATGAGGCCGGGAGCGTTTTGTTTGACTATATTAACAGACAGTAACTTTGATGCGTTGGATATTGCTCGTAGGGCAATAAGAATTGTAGAATACAGACAGAACAACCCTCGCCCTCCTTTTCCGACCCCCTGGGAAAAATTTTGGTTTGCAGATAATTCAATTTGATATTATATTTGCACCCTGTTATTTCGGGCCCATAGCTCAGATGGTTAGCAGCATCCCGACTTTAGTCGGGAGGGTCGCTGGCCGGATTAGCAGGGTGGCCTGGCAGAATTGACATATTTTCGGGCCCATAGCTCAGATGGTTAGCAGCACCTGACTCATAATCAGGGGGTCGCTGGTTCGATCCCAGCTGGGCCCACAACAAGGCAGTCAATATTTGGCTGCCTTGTTTCATTTCTGCCCGGGATAATTACCCTCTTGACTAAGGTTATGAAATTTAGTAAATTAGAGACAAAATTGTCCGGACTGATCATCGAATGGCCTAAATCATGTCAGATGCCCGAAATAGTGACCAGGCATTTATTCTTTTCCTGACTGAAATTGTCGTAAAGAACCTGAAGAACGAAAATTTCGGGATAAAGGATCTTGCGAGGGAAGCCGGCTTGAGCAGCTCTACCCTGAACCGGAGACTTAACCGTACTGCCAGGAAAACGGGGAACCAGTTCATCCGTGAAATCAGGTTACGGAAAGCCCATGAGATGCTTCGGGACAAATCGGTCAATGTCTCTGAGGTGTCATATGCGGTAGGATTCAGCAGTCCGGCCTATTTCAGCGCCTGTTTTCATGAATATTTCGGTTATCCCCCAAGGAATGTAATAAGGGAAGGAACAGTCAGCCAGGCGGGTGATACAAATGACGGACCGGCAGAGCAGAGGCGCAGGAAAAAATCCATCAGTGAATTTCTGACTTCCAGCCGGATCTGGATAATTTCATTCCTCTTCGCAGCCATCGGAATTATCATTTTCATTTTTCCGCTGTTAAGGGGAAGAACCAATCTCGATGATCTGAGATCTCCTGACGGCAGGATTCCGGTTGCGGTGATGCCTTTTGAGAACCTTACCGGAAACATGACCTGGGACTGCATGCAAATGAACCTGATAAGCTATCTTTCAGGCTATGACGAGTTGACCGTGCGCCAGAAGGAGGCGGTGGATATGCTCCTTGCCGGCAAGGGTAATCCCGGACAGGCTTCAATAACTCCGTCCCTGGCGAGTTCAATATCGAAGAGACTTGATTCGAAGATCTACATCTCAGGTGTTATAAGCAAGGCGGGGACAAGATCCCGCGTCAACGTCCAGATAGTGAATTCTCATAACCGGGAAGTAATCAAATCCTTTCAGATCGAAGACCTGTCCGATGAACACAGGATCTTCGGAATGATTGATTCAGTTTCGGTATGTGTTAAGAATTTTCTTGTGACTGAAAAGATGATTAGCGAAACAAATCCTGATCTGAGACCTTACAGGTACACAAACTCACCTGCTGCTTTTGAATATTTCGTTAAAGCAGACGAGGCACTCCAGAAACAGGATACCAGGAAATCGCTGTACTGGTATTTAAAAACTGTTGAGGCAGACTCGGGTTTTATTCCGGCAATCATTTTTCTTTCAATGCGCTATGGTGAACTGGAAGATAATGAGGAGGCAAAAAAATGGTGTCTTAAGGCTTACACGATGAAAGATCATGCACACCTGAAGGAAAGGTACATGATTGAGTGGTATCATGCCGTTCTGTTCGGTACACCTGAGGAAGAGATCAGATTTCTCAGGCAATACGTTGCCCTTGATGATAATGTGCCAATTGCATACTGGCAGACGGGTAATGCCTATTCCAAATTATTGCAGTATAAAAACGCAATACCCGAATATGAAAAGACACTTGAGATCTATAAAAAATGGAATGTCAGGCCAATGATGATCCAAAACTATACAACTCTGGCAGAGGCATATCACCATACACATCAATACACAAAAGAAAAAAAGCTGATAGCTGTTGCTGCAAGAACCTTTCCCGAAGAATCATGGATGCTTCTGAGAAACCGTGCCATCCTGGCGTTTGCTGAAGGAGACTCTGTCCAGGGAGATCAATATGTTAAGAAATACCGGTCTGAAATGGCATCCGGATTAATACCGGCTTCGGAGATCTATTCGGAAATTGCTTCTCTTTATAATGAATCCGGCAGTATAACAGAAGCTGAAAAGAATCTGAGAGAAGCCTTGTCCCTGTGTCCGGATGATCCGGCAATAATAAACAGCCTTGCTTATCTGTTAATCGACAAGGAAATTAATATAAGTGAAGGGTTAAATCTGGCGGCGGAAGGTTTGAAAATCAAAGCGGATGATCACGGTCTGCTTCACACACTCGGATGGGGCCTGGCCAAAACCGGAAGCTATACGGAGGCTCTCGAAATTCTCAATAAAAGCCGGGATCTGAGACCCGGGTATGATCATTTCCTCGAACAGCACTTAAAAGAGGTACAGCAAAAGATTTCAACTCCTGGCTAAGTCCTTTCCTTTATCATCTGAATCAAAGACTGAATATTAAAAGCAATCCTCAAAATCTAAAGTTTTTGAGTCAAAAATGATAGGGCCGGCACTGGCTTTCAGCATAACTTGGCATGAGCTAAAAGTTATGTTTAATCCTTAATACCAACTTATTATGAAAGCAATTGTAAAAACCTTATCGTTGGCAGGGGCCATTTTGCTGATGATGGCTTGCTCCAAGTCGGAGTCGTTCCCTGAAAATGGCAATTCAGCCATTGAAAAATCTGCAGCCACGGAATATGTCGCTGGTACAATCTATCAGTTGGAAGGTTATTCCATTTACAAGACATGGACAGTTGTAGGGGGAACTTTACTGCAGGATGTCCGCCATGAAAACATTGGCGTAATAGAATTCCTGGGAGGAAGAGATTTCCGGTTTTCATTTCAGGAAACCCGTCCGGGCGGTAATGCAATGGTATATACTGGCAAGATATCTGCTTCCGGGGTGCTTAATTTTCATATGCCGTCACCCATTTTCACTTTTCCTGACGGAACCCCGTTCTACATCACTGATGTAATAAAAAGCCACGGATGCGTTACAGATCTCTGGGGACCGGGAATTAATGAGGGCTCTCTCTATTTCAAGGGACGGTTCGATGGCACAAGGCTGACTGCTGAGGCAAAGTTCATGGCAACTGTTATTGATAACTGCCCGGATATGTTTTCTTACACTGGTGATGTTCACTGGATATTCGCATATGAAATGTATGTGATTGGAGACTGAATTCTATATATGAGTTGTAATACCTGTTTACAGAGATAAGAGAAATCCTATATCAGCAGGACTTTCAATCAGCGTGTCTCTTTCAAATGTGACAGCCTCGTCGCCGGTGAGAACCTCCGGAATCACATCTTTCTGTCATCGCCGTATCGTTTGGAAAAGGCTGAGTTATGGGCCTGCTTTTCCGTCCTCTATTATGATGGTCAAAGGTGAAGTATTTCGTGCGATTTCCGCTTTTTCTACGTAAAATAAACCGATCTGAATCCGGGAACAGATCAGATTACTGATAAGCCGGGTAATTACTGGCGAGTGAAAGGACCGTTTCCGCTGAAAGCAGTTCTCCAAGCGATTCTCTAATCGGTTTATACCTGTTGTGCAGGGGGCATGGGCTCTCATTGCTGCAATTCTTCAACCCGAAGACGCAGCCTGAAAAAATCTTCCGGCCTTCCACCGCCGTTACCACTTCATAAATGGTTACGGATGGTTTTTCCTGGTCAATAAAAAACCCGCCACCCTTTCCTTTTACAGAATGGAGGAACCCGTTTCTAACGAGTCGATGGAGAATTTTTGCCGTGAAATGACGGGGAGCTTCGGTAGCATGAGCTATCTGGTCGACTCCCGGTTTCCTGCCTTTGAGATTCTGTGCCTGAATGTAGACCATGCTTCTCAATGCGTATTCTGTTTCTTTGTTAAACATACTGTTGTAGCTACGGCCACAAATATAGTCAATATTGATAAAACCATTAAATGACCTTTTTGTCATTTAATAAAAAAAGTATATCTTTGTACCATAATCAATACCATTTTAGGATGAAACCGGAAGAACAGCTTTTAGGGAATATTGTAGCAATGGATTTCAGGGCGGCCTCAGTACTGAGTAATGCCGGACTTGATTTCTGCTGCGGAGGCAGCAAGACGCTCGATGCAGCTTGCAGGGAAAAAGGTATTTCAACGGAAAAAATTCTGGATAAGCTTGCTGAACTTGAGAGTCAGCCCGTCATACCGGGACAGAATTTCAACGAATGGCAACCGGATTTCCTGTCTGACTACATAATAAACGTACACCATTCCTATATAAGGAAAACTCTCCCCGACCTCCTGCATTATACTGAAAAGATCATGCTTGTCCATGGATACAGGCATCCTGAATTAAATGAAGTTGCTGATTTATTCGGCACACTCGGGAAGGAACTTCTGGCCCATCTTGACAAGGAAGAAAATGTTCTTTTCCCGGCAATAAGGGAAGCGGTAAAAAGCAAATCACCTGAAGCACTGCAAACAATTGCAGCAGAATTGCCGGGTATGACCAGTGAACACGAATTTGTGGGAGGAGCCATGGATAAAATAAATGAGATCACCGGCGGATATAATGTGCCGGCGGACGGTTGCAATACATATGCCGTAACTTTTAAACTCCTCAGGGAGTTTGAAGAGGACATCCATGTTCATGTGCATCTTGAAAACAACATTCTTTTTCCGAAATCACTTATCATCCAAGGACATGAAAGCAACTTCAAGTCCGGAAAATGACCATTTCCATATCCTGAAATTGTGTCAGGTGATGGAACAAATGGCGCAAGCAGGCAATATTAATCCTGAGTACCTTGACAGGAAAGTGTCACTGATCCGCAATTTTGCGGACGGTCTTCATCATAAAAAGGAAGCGGAGTGTCTGAGTTTATTTTGAGGTCACCGTATCGATTAAAGCCGGCGGCACTTTCACGGTCTGCATCATGACAGCGGTGTCGCCGTAAAATGTTTTCGTAATCTCATTTCCGTCTCGGGTCAGGCCGGCAAAGATGCCGGCATCAACAAGGTCCCACAGGGCGAATTTTGCCTGTGCCTGAAGATTGATCAGCCCGAAATGGTTCTCTGATCCCAGGGGATTTGAGGCATCCTTCCATTGCTCATTAAATGCCTCAAACCAGAAACAACTTATGCCGTTTGTATTGGTCCAGTTGCGCATCATACGGTAATAAGCGGCCGATTTGTATTCATCGGTCGCCCTTGAACCTGTATCGCCGTAGAGACCTTCTGAAACGGTGGCCCAGCCGGTTTCTCCAATATGAACCGGTTTGTCAACACCCAGGCTTTTCATATAGGCTGCCACGCTCTCATACTGGGCAATTGCATAATTGCGGGCCCTGACCATGGCGGAATCAATTTTCTCAAGGTCAGGAAGGCCTTCCTGCCTTTGCGGTACATTCCAGAATTCCTGGAAGTAATGCGTTTCGTGCATCGGGTAGGTGTGGAGTGAAATAAAATCAACCTCGCGAATGAGCTGGTTCAGATCTTCAAGATGGTATTCGGGCCCGCCCCCGCCCCACGCAGCATAATTGTCAGAACTGGTTATCCACAGAGTCTCCGGCAAATCGCCTTCCTTTTTCAGGTTCTGAAGATGCTTAACCCATTTCAGGATAATCGCCGGCACAACGTAGTAGTCCCATGCCCAGTGTACCATCGATTCATTACCCACTGCAATTATTTTTACAATATCCGGGTATTGCTGTGTCAGCTCAACTGCCCGTTTAATTTCCACCTCATTCCTGGGGCTCTCCTCATTCCTGATCCGGTCCGGAAGGTCTGTCCATGCATTTTTGCAATCAATCCAGGCGCCAAGCATGACATACATCTCAAATTCCGGATCATCTGTCTTCATCTGACGTATTGCCTCCAGCAGGTTTGCGGCCTCATCAAGGTGGACGTTGTATGTCCGGACTATCCTGATTCCCATGGCCGACAGTATCTTCATATCCTCCTTAAGCTGAGGGATCGTTGGCTGTATTTCCCGGGTCCTGTCCCGGTACCCGCCATAACAGATGGCCTGGTAGTCTGGCGATCCCAGGATGTCAGCAGCGGTTTTGCCCGTGGGGGCCGGCCTTTGGTTGCATGACAGGGCCAATACGGCTGCCATAGCAAAGATCAGGAACGGAAGGAACTTTCTCATAATGATGAATGTATTTTCATTTTTAATTGTCACAAAGGCAGCTGTGCCCTGTCATAGGATTTGAATGTACACAGAAATCTCATTAGCCCAATTCTGATTCTTCCCTTCTCTTTTCCAGTTCATCCTGCATCAGGAGGCAGGTTTTATGGTCAATTGCATAGAAATACAACAGAATGGCGCATGACATATAAAGAACCCCGGGAAAGACGGAGATCATCAGTTTGATTCCTTTAAGGGTGGTGGCAGACTGGTCGGTATTGGGAACGAAGTGGAATATGGCAAGCATCCAGCCTGCCAGTGCGCCGCCAACGCCCCAGCCTGCCTTCTGTGCAAATGTGGCTGCCGAAAACACCAGTCCGGTAGCGCGCCGGCCAAATTTCCATTCGGAATAATCGGCTGTGTCGGCAAGCATTGTCCAGAGCAGGGGAACGGCAGGTGCGTAGGTAAATTTGGCAAGTATGTTAAGAATATAAACAGCTGTCATATTCTCGCTTCCCGGGAAATACAGCAGAATGAAAAACAGGCCGGAGAGGAGTGAGCTTGCAATAAACACATTCCGTTTCCCGAATCTCTTCGCAAGTGGTTTTGAGAACGGGATGCCCGCAATAAGCGCAACAGTTCCGATAACATTGAAAAGCTGTACTGTCTGTTCCTGACCAATATAATATTTGAAGTAATAGGCAATTGAAAGATTCTGCAGGGCGAACATAATAAATGAGACAATGCCCACGAAGAAAAGGATGACCCAGGGGCGGTTCCTGAACAGGTTTTTGATATCCTGCTTAAGATTGTGCTGTTGCGCGGCAGGAGGTTTCACCCTCTCCCTTGTTGTCCTGAAGGTGATCATGAAAAGCACGAAACTTATTACGGCAAACAGCAAAAGGGTTAACTGATAGCCTTTGGCGTTGTCACCCCTGCCAAACCATTTTGCCAGGTAAAGTGCGGTTCCGGTGACGATGAACTGCCCGGCAAATGCAAAGATGAAACGGTATGAATTCAATCCCGCCCTTTCGTAGGAGTCGGAAGTCATTACTGCGCCCAGCGAAGAGTATGGAAGGTTGATGGCAGTAAAGACAGTCATCAGCAACAGGTAAGTGGCTCCGGCATAAATCACCTTGCCGGTGGGGCCTATGTCAGGCGTGGAAAAGGTAAGTACTGCCAGTATGCTGTAGGGAAGCGCCATCCACAGAAGGTATGGACGGAATTTACCCCATCTGGTGTTGGTGCGGTCAGCAATTATTCCCATCAGCGGATCACTTACCATATCCCAGAAACGGGCAATCAGCATTATGGTACCGGCTGCAGCTGCAGAAATCCCGAATGTATCTGTATAGAAAATCAGGATCCAGAAGCCCACCATGTCCCATACAAAGTGCGAAGCCGTGTCGCCAAGGCCATAGCCTATCTTTTCCTTCAGTGACAGTTTTGTCATATTCGTATTCATAGTGCCGTAATGATTGTAACGCTTATTGCTGAAAAGTCAGGTTTGGTTGAATTTCAGATAAAAGTAGAATAAACTTGTGTAATTCAAACCGGCATCCCAGCCGTAAGACTGATTTTTTCAAGGTAATAATGCCGGTAGTTCACCTGAGATGTTTTCCCAGCTCCTAATACTATAAGAAACTATGGTAATGAGTGCGTTAAGACCCCTGGGCCGGGGCTGGTGATCATTAATGTAAAGTCTGCACTGTCCGGCAACATGACCAAGGGGCCATGAAGCAGTTGCAGGAACCTCCCCAGCACATGCGTGCGGACACTGACATTGAGACCGGAAAAAGTGATTATAAATATCATTAACAGTTGACTTGCATGTATTATTTGCCTAATTTGATTCCATCAGATCCTGAATGTGATTCATTGATTAACCTCTAAATACCTGATTATGAACACAAAGACTCTATGGATCGGTCTTGTACTGGTCACAGTGCTCAGTTTTTCCGTTTTATTGTTCTTTGGAAAGGAGATTTACAGGCTCAAGCCTCCGATTCCCGAGAAAGTTGTCTCTGACAGCGGGGAGGTACTCTTTACTGCACAGCAGATCAAGGATGGCCAGAACGTCTGGCAGTCAATCGGCGGCCAGCAGGTTGGCTCTGTCTGGGGTCACGGTGCATATGTAGCTCCAGACTGGTCAGCAGACTGGCTGCATCGCGAATCACAGTCGATCCTCGGGGTCTGGTCCGGAGCTGAATTCGGTCAGCCGTTCGGGAACCTGGCTCCAGAAAAAAAGGCAATGCTTGAAGTACGGCTTCAGGAGGCTCTGCGTGCAAACACCTATGATGAGCAGACAGGATCACTGACCCTGTTCGCTGACAGGGTCAGGGCTGTAAAAGAACTCTCTGCATATTACGCGGGGCTCTTTATGAATGATCCGTCTCTTGAAGATCTGCGTACAGCCTATTCCATTCCTGCCAATACTGTAAAGGAGAAAGGGCGAATGGAGGCGATGAATGCCTTCTTTTTCTGGGCAGCATGGGCATGTGTGACAGAGCGGCCGGGATCAGACCTGACCTATACAAGCAACTGGCCACCGGATCCTGTCATCGGGAACAAACCGTCGGCAGGAGTTGTACTATGGACCGGCTTCAGTGTGATCATGCTGCTAGTAGGGGTAGGCCTTCTGGCATATTACAATGCACGGAACAGGTCTGACGTGCTGGACAAGTCGCTCCTGCCACAGGATGACCCTCTTGGCGGATTGAATCCCACCCCATCAATGAAGGCAGTCCTGAAGTATTACTGGGTGGTTGTGGGACTGATATTGCTACAGATACTCACCGGTGTAATTACGGCGCACTACGGGGTGGAGGGAAGCGGATTCTACGGGCTGAGTCTTGACAGTATCATGCCCTATTCCATATCCAGGACATGGCACATACAGCTGGCTCTCTTCTGGATAGCCACGGCATGGCTTGCCGCAGGGCTTTACATTGCTCCGGCAGTATCAGGCCACGAACCCAAATATCAGAAATTCGGTGTAAACCTGCTGTTTTTTGCACTTCTGGTGATAGTCCTGGGCTCGATGGCCGGTGAATGGATGGGCGTGATGCAGAAGCTCGGGCTGGTGCATAATTTCTGGTTCGGTCACCAGGGATACGAATATGTCGATCTGGGCAGGTTCTGGCAGATATTCCTCTTCATTGGGTTTATCATATGGCTCTTCCTTATGTTCAGGGCATTATGGCCTGCGCTAATCAAAAAGTCAGAGAGCCGTGAACTGTTAATCCTTTTCAGCATTGCCACGGTAGCCATTGCTGCCTTTTACGGTGCCGGGTTGATGTGGGGCCGGCAGACACATCTTTCCATCGCTGAATACTGGAGATGGTGGGTTGTTCACCTCTGGGTAGAGGGTTTCTTCGAGGTATTCGCCACGGTTGTGGCAGCCTTCCTGTTTGTAAGGATGGGGCTCCTGAACATCAGGTATGCTACCACCGGGGTGCTATTTGCCACGATAGTATATCTTGCCGGCGGCGTTATCGGCACTTTCCATCACCTCTATTTCGCCGGAACGCCTACGGCAGTCATTGCCCTGGGTGCAACATTCAGCGCACTTGAGGTGGTACCGCTTGTGTTCATGGGCTTCGAGGCTTACCACAACCTGCAGCTCAGCCGTGCAACAGCATGGGTCAAGGCATACAGATGGCCGATATACTTCATCATCTCGGTCAGCTTCTGGAACCTTGTTGGTGCCGGGCTGTTCGGATTTCTTATCAATCCGCCCATAGCGCTGTACTACATGCAGGGCCTCAACACTACCCCTCTGCACGGCCATGCAGCCCTGTTCGGGGTATTCGGAATGCTTGCCATCGGGCTGATGCTCTTCGTCCTGAAGGGACTGACAATAAAATACCGGTGGAAAACAAGGATGCTCAGTATCGCATTCTGGACAATGAACGGCGGACTGATGCTCATGCTGCTGCTCAGTCTTCTGCCTGTGGGGGTACTGCAGACAGTAGCCAGCATTAAGGTAGGGATGTGGTATGCCCGCTCATCTGATTTCATGCAGGGTGATGCAATGCAGACACTGCGATGGCTGAGAGTTATCGGGGATACCGTTTTTGCAGTTGGTGCAGTTGCCCTGGCGCTGTTTGTAGCGGGACTAAAAACAGGCTGGTCTGTTGATAAAACCCAGAAACTGTACCAGGACTGATCGTCCTGCCGGAAAAGGATTTCTCTCTGGGCAATGGCGGTTAACCGTTCTTCCCGATAAGGAATTCCCTCAGGGCAACGGCCGTTAACCGTTCTCCCCAATAAGGAATTCCCTCAGGGCAACGGCATTGTTGCGACTCAGCTCCCTGAATGAATGGAGCAGCGTCAGTGTGCCATGTGTCCGTTCCAGGTCTTTGAGTCTCAGCTGCAGGTCATTTCTGCTGCTGAGCTCCGGGCTATACCTTTCTATAAATGTCTCCCGCCTGGACGGATCATGGATTCTTCTGACTTTGATCATTATGAAGTTTTTGATTGCCCTGAAAACCAAACAATAAACGTAGTCAATTGTTTAACTGACAGGAGGTGATTTATTTACCTTCAGAAAATCGAATTTTCTTTGACATGAAAAAGAAAATAATTGTGATCGGTGGCGGATTCGCCGGGCTGCAATTCATAAAACATCTTAAGCCTGGATTTTTTAATATCATGCTGATTGACAGACTCAACCACCATCAGTTTCAGCCTCTGTTCTACCAGGTAGCCACCTCGCAGATTGAACCCACAAGCATCTCCTTCCCGTTCAGAAAGATTTTTCAGGACAGGAAGGATGTCACTGTTAGGATGGGAGAGGTTCTGGCCATCGACCCCCGGAACAAGACGGCAACTACAACTGCCGGCACATTTGACTGGGATGTGCTTGTAATGGCCACAGGGGGTAAAACCAATTACTACGGAAACCCTGATCTGGAGAAAAACACCCTGAGTCTCAAGTCAACATATGAGGCAATCAAAATACGTAATGAGATACTTGAGAATTTCGAAAGCATTCTCAATTCAGCTGACGGGGCAGACGAGGGACTTTTCAATATTGTTGTTGTCGGAGGAGGACCTACCGGAGTTGAGCTTTCCGGGGCATTCGCCGAAATAAAGAGAGATATCCTCCCAAGGGATTTCCCGGGTATTGACTTTTCAAGGCTGAACGTCTTTCTACTTGAGGGAGGAAGTCACACTCTCAGTACAATGAGCCCTCTGGCTCAGAGATCATCAGAAAAATACCTGACAGGGCTTGGGGTAAAGCTGAGGACAGGGATTTTTGTCCGGAGTTATAACGGTCAGACTCTGACGCTCAGTAACGGGGAGTTTCTCAAAAGCCGTAACGTCATCTGGACTGCCGGGATTACAGGAAATATTGTCGACGGATTATCTCCTGAGGTAATAACAACTGCCAATCGCATAAAGGTTGACAGAACAAACAGGGTGACAGGATATGATGATATTTATGCCATAGGCGATATCGCGTTAATGGAGACACCCAAGTATCCCAAAGGACATCCCCAGGTTGCGAATGTAGCAATCAACCAGGGGAGAAATCTTGCGCATAATTTTAACCGGATTTCCAGTGGCAGGAGGCTTTCAGAATATGAGTACAGAGACCTCGGCTCCATGGCAACCGTCGGAAGAAACAAGGCCATAGTTGACCTTCCGCCGGGCAGTTTTCATGGTTACCTGGCATGGTATTTCTGGATGTTCCTGCACCTGATGCTCATCCTGAGTGTAAGGAACAAGCTCATAGTATTCATCAACTGGGCATGGAATTATGTCACGAAAAACAGTTCCCTGCGCCTCATACTGAAGGCAGATCCCTGACCGTACCGGGTACGGTCAGGGATAACAGTGCCTTTATCACTTCACCAGAGCCCCGCCTTTGCTGTCACTCTCAACCTCAACCTTGCGGTCAAGCTTCTTCACGTTCTTCCCCTTATTGAATTTGTAGGAATAGGAGAACTGGAAGAAATTCGAGGCATTGAAGCCAATGATATTTGTTGAGGAGTATTCCGGTGTTTCGGTTTCCGTCCGGTTAAGCCTGACATTGGTTGAAAGCGGCAGCACCCATACCACTCCAAGGCTGTGATTCTTGATCTGGGTCTGGATACCCGGCCCATAGAAAGGATGGTTGTACGTCTTTGACCTGGCATTCACATTCACCCCGTCATAACTCAGGAAGGCAAATGCCGTAGTCTTCTTGTTCTTTCCAAAGCTGTGATAGGCAGCCCCCGTCATGCTCCACGAGAAGTAATCACGTCCGGGGATAGTAAAGTCAGGTCCGTTGTACTCATTTATATGACCGTTGTATACCCTGGCGTTGAAGTTGACATACCACAGAGTTGCGTTTATACCGCCTCCCAGCTCATAACCGTTCAACAGGTTATAAGGCTTGGTGAATGTGATCAGTGAATTGTCAACTGGCGACTGAGTGACCTTGTATTCATTACCCACCCTGTTGGAGAAGTACTCATTATAGATGTACGGAGAGAAGTAGTTGCTGCCGAAGTTCCATGTATAAGTGAGCTGCAGGCGGTCACGGTAATCGGGCCTGAGATCAGGGTTTCCCTGGGTGATGTTATAGTTCTGGTCCGTTTTGAAATAGGGGTTCATGTCATAAATCCCGGGACGGTTAATCCTCCTGTTGTAGGTAAACTTCAGGTTGTGCGATGCCGAAAACTTATACTGTATGTTGACTGTCGGGAGAACACATGTGTAATCCGGCTCGGAAACAGAGTCAGCCATGATGTGACTGTTCTCAACCCTCACCATTGCCTGCATTCCCACCTTCTTTACATTCCAGATGATCCCGGAATAGACCGAATTCCTCAGTTCCTCATATTCAAAGAGGTTGTCTCCCTCAACATCATCAATCACAAAATCATAACTCATCTGCTGGTAATAGAACTGGTAGCCAGCTTCAAACTTCGCATTCATTCCCAGAGGCTGCACATAGTTCACCTTGGTGGAATAATAGTTTCTCCTGTTGAGATTCTCCTCGTGCCGGGAATAGGTGTCAAGCACCGTCTCCGAATCATAGGGGTACCGGGCATTGTCGAAGCTGTTGTCCTCCACTGACCTGAAATTGTAATAGGTGTTTTCAACCGTTAATTCCTGAACCGGATTCGTGAATGCCTTCTTGTAAAACAGCGAGGCTGATGATTCGCCGCTCGAATAGCCGTTGAGGGTTTGAGTTGTGATCCTGCCGAGAGGGTTATCGCCTTTATAGAGGAAGGTCTCCCCAAGAAGGTCCACATCCTGACTCGTTGGTTTATAGCTTACATTCAGGCTCAGGCTGTTCTTGTCATTGATATAATAGTCGAATCCGCTGTTGACAGTCGACATCCTTGCTGCAAGGCCACCATCGCCGGTGAGGCTGACTGTAGAGTCGATGGCAGTGAAGACGCCCTTGTTCGACTGGTTGATATCGAGGGCCTGGTAAATATTGAGCGCTGTAAGGTAGAAGGTGATTTTGCCCATCGAGTAGTCAATGCTGCCGGTCACCTGGCTTGTGAGTTTGTTAAACGGTTTTACATTGGCTCCCACATTGCCGTTCACACCATACCTTGCCTCCTTCTTCAGTATCACGCTTATCACGCCGTCGATATTGCCTTCGTACTTGCCTGACGGATTGGTTATGATCTCGATAGTTTCGATATCCGAAGGGAGAATCCTGGCAAGGTATTCCTTGTCGCGCTGCCTGCCGTCAACCTGGATGATGAAGTTGCTGCTCCCGTTGAGGGTCACGTTATTCTGATAATCGACATTGACCTGCGGGATCTTTTTGAGAAGATCGTATCCGTTGGTGGCAGTCTGGGAGACCACTGCGGGTATGGCATAACTGGTTCTGTCAACCATCTCCTTCCCCTTGAGGCGCTCGCCCACAACCATTATTTCACCGATGGTTGCCGTTGTCTCTGACATAAAAATTGTGTCGACGGCAACCTCAGTATCACCGGCTTCCACAGATACACTCCTGCCGGAAGCAGCATAACCCACATAGCTGACCCTGACGAAGTAATTTCCGGGTTTCACATTTTCAAGAACATAACCACCGTCAGTAAGGGTAATTACCCCTGTCAGCATTGCCGAATCAGGCAACTGCATCAGCCCAACCGTGGCGTAGGGCACCGGAGACCTGTCACTCTCCAGGCACACTTTACCGCTTATATTTTGACTCTGCGCGGCAACAGAAACTGCCAAAAGCAATCCTACAAAATAACTTTTCATGTCCTGTCCAAAATCAATTTATTGTAATTCAACGACTTTTGTTTCTCCGTTAATGTCCATCGGCATCTGCATGCTGAAACCCGGAGCGCTTATACCAAGGTTCCCGGAAAGGCGGGTTTTCCCGTTGCTCTCTGATATCAGTCCGGTACGTAGTGAGACTTTCATGGTTGCCCTGCTCAGACCCTTGAGGTCGCCGTATGTTACTGTGGCACCTCCGGACTGTATAGGTGCGGCATTATCTGCAGCCTTGATTGCAGACTCCGAGGTGATGACCGCAAAGTCACCCTCTGTCCCTGTAAACCGGAAAGTTGTCGAGATCTCAAGAGTCATTCCTCCCGAATTTGTTTTTTGCGAGTTGTTCCAGGTATCGCCCGGAGAGACTTCCCTGCCGGGAAGATTCTGTGTAAACATTCCTATCATGGTCTTCAGCTCTTCAGCGCCGATCATGGCTGTGATCTGCTTTTTAACCGCATCGCCCGTCGGGCCGGCAAGGGTGATGGAAGCCGTATCCCTGAGGATCATTTCGGAGAGCATCCCGGAATTCACAATCTCAACAGGTTTGCCAGCATAATCGATTTTGGCATATATGGCACTTTTGCTGAGTCTGTTCATTATGGATGACACCACATCAGCCATCTCTGATGATTTTATGTCTCCCTCTTTAGCGGAGCTCATAACCGACACTTTCCCCATCGCATTGGTGTTGGTGATAAGCGTGTCAAAGCGAACCTCCGTAATCATGAATTCAGGTGTTGCATCAACCATCTTCAATGACATGGTGTAGCTGACATTTGATTCTGTAGTCTGCTGAGCGCCGTTAATTGTCTGTGTGACGGTCTGATCTGATACTGACCGGAGCTGGTACACCTTGTTTTTCTCAAGGTTCATTTTCAGGGTTACGCCGTTCTGTGCCTGCATTGACATCGTAAGCAATACAGCTATACCCGTAAACATAAGATTCTTCATAAGTCGCGGATTAATGGGTTATCAAGTTCGCCGTAAAAGTAGAACCAGGGCTGCCTTTAAACCACGGTTCGTCGGTAAACGGTTGTTTTTTGCAGGTGAAGGACATTTTTGACAGGTGCGGGCAGTTACCGGAGATGTCCGCCGGGATGCCAGACGAGGTGTCTGCTTAGGTGTCAGCTTAGACGTCAGCCGGATTGATCGCGCAACAACAATGCTGCCATTGCCGTGTCATAATTTTTTAGTAAAATTACAAGGTTATCAATACCCATACAGATATGTCATCCAGGAAATTAACACAGGTTGTCAGGGGCCAGCACGCGGTTGATGGCGCCGGAGTTCGTTTGCGCCGGGTTCTGGGATACAGAACAATAAAGGATTTTGATCCGTTCCTGATGCTTGACGGGTTCGATTCGAAGGATCCGCAGGATTATATCAAAGGATTTCCCTGGCACCCGCACCGGGGAATTGAAACTGTGACCTATCTTGTGAAGGGTGAGATTGATCACGGCGACAGCCTGGGTAACAAGGGTGTGATAGGCGACCTGCAGTGTCAGTGGATGACTGCCGGATCAGGGATAATCCACCAGGAGATGCCCCAGGCCTCAGAGCGAATGCTCGGATGCCAGCTGTGGGTCAACCTGCCTAAAAAGGACAAGATGACCCAGCCCGCCTATCGTGACATAAGACAGGAGCATGTGGCAGTGGTCAGGGAAGAAAACGCTACAGTAAGAGTGCTGTCAGGCAATTACGGGAACAATCCCGGCGCTGTCAGGGGTGAATATCTCAGGGTCCAGTACCTGCATGTTGACCTTAACCCCGGCAGCTCATGGAAATACCGCGAGACGCCAAATGACCAGACCCTTTTTCTTTACCTTATTGAAGGAACGCTTGCAGCAGATGAGGCGCTGGAAAGTTTTGAAGAGAAAGCCTGTGCAATGCTCCTGACCGCAACATCATCTGATGAGACTGCATTTGACGATGTAACAGTCAAGGCAGGTCCTGACGGTGCTGCATTCCTGCTGATTGCTGCCAGGCCGCTCAAGGAGCCGGTTGCATGGGGCGGACCCATTGTCATGAATACCCAGGAGGAGCTGAACCTCGCGTTCAGCGAACTTGAAAAAAGAACTTTTATCAAGCACGAGAGCCCTCTTGAGCTTTGATTAGCGGACACTATAAAAGGATGTTCTGAACCGCCGACTGCGGCAGCTCGAAAATCTGGCCTATGAAGTACATCTTCCTGATAGCGGCATTCAATGCGTTCTTCTTCACTGCCCTGTTGTTTCAGAAAAAACCCAGGGCTTTGCATGACAACATCCTTATCCTGTGGCTTATATATCTGGGTCTGTTCATCGGGACATATGCTTTTTATTCTCATGAACTGTTTACCAGGTTCAGACTCCTGTCAGTCGCCCTGATATCCCTGCTTATGCTCCACGGCCCGTTCCTGTATGCATATGTCCTGGCTCTCGTAACAGGCAAGCACAGATTCACGACGGGAGACTTCTCGCACCTGCTGCCATTCGGACTCTTCGTTCTCTACATTCTGGCTGCCTCTCTGAATCCCTTACTATCGGCAAGACTGAGCCTTGAAAATGTATCTCCGGGAGACAACCCTCCCCTCCTCTTCACGGTCTTTCTTTTAATGACAGCTCTCTCCGGAACGGTATATTTTATCCTCACACTTAAACTTTTCAGGAAACTCAGCCTGGACATAGCCAATATCTTTTCAAACACTGCGGAAGTCGATCCATATTGGATCAGGATACTGGTCATCGTTTTCGGAACCGTCTGGACTGCTCTGATAACAGTGACGGTTCTTCATCATGTATTCAGCCTGTTTTCGATGGTGTTCTGCACTGACGGGCTGTTTCTTTCTCTTTCGGTTTTCGTTATTGCCGTCGGCTGGTTCGGCCTGAAGCAAAAGATTATATTCTCCCCGGAAAGTACAGCAGTAGTTACTGGCACGATATCGGATCAGCCAAAGTATTCCGGTTCAAGGCTGACAGAAGAAGATGCTGAAGCCTATGCCACAAGGCTGATCAAATACATGGAGACCGGAAAGCCGTATCTTGAACCTGACCTCTCGCTTCCACAGCTCTCGGACAATCTTGATATTCCCGTACATTACCTGTCACAGGTGATAAACGGGAGGTACGGCCTGAACTTTCACGATTTTGTCAACCGGTACCGGGTAGAAGAGTTCAAGGAAAAAGTTGGCTCAGCAGAATTTGTGAATTTTACTCTGCTGGGAATTGCATTTGAATGCGGCTTCAATTCGAAATCAGCCTTCAACAGGGTCTTCAGGCAGTTCACCGGCGTTACCCCATCCCAGTATAAAAAGACAATGTAATTATTCCACCGGAACCCCGCCCGGTCCATATCAGAGGTACTGTTTTATAGTCTAAGCCCTTTTTTGCCCGCGGAACAGGTCCCGGATTATAAACCAGGGCGACCAGCCCTGTTTGTCATTGTAGTTTTGGCTCAAAATGTTGAACCAATTAAAATTTACAACAATGAAAAGATTCTTATTCAATCAAAAGAACATCTCCGGAGGCATGGTTAATGACAGAAAGAAAATCACCGGAAAAATCCGCGTGGCATTTGCTTTAGCCTTCATGCTGATTCTGACCACCGGGGTGTCTCTCGCACACTGTGACACAATGGACGGTCCGGTCATTAAGGATGCGAAGCTTGCCCTGGAAAGCAGCAACATCAATTATGTCATGAAATGGATTCAGGCAGGCGATGAGGCCGAGTTAAAGGAAGCATTCAGCCTGACAATGAAAGTGAGGGTCCTTGGCCCGGAGGCACAAACACTTGCTGACAGGTACTTTTTCGACACACTTGTCAGGATTCACAGGGTAGGCGAAGGAGTAGGCTTCACCGGGGTCAGTCCAGCCGGTACTCCGGTAGATGAAAAGATACTTGCGGCCGACAGGGCTATTGAGGCAGGAAATCTGAATCCGCTCAGAGGTCTGGTCCCTGAAGAGAAGAAGCATGAGCTGCACATTCTCTTTGACAGGGTCATGGAACTAAGGAATTTTGACATAAATGATGTAACAGCAGGCAGGAAGTATGTTGCAGCCTATGTAAGCTTCTTCAAGTTTGCTGAAGGGGAGGAGCATGCACATAATGAGGCTCATGACACGGATCATGAAGGCCATCATTGAGGCGGTTCCTTATCGGCTTACTCGTACTTTATGACCTCAACGGGGCAGCACTCAGCTGCCTCTTTTATTTGTGGCTCATAATCTCCGAAGTTCACTCCTTCAATGATCCGCGACTGGTCAGTCACAACGAAAACCTGCGGGCAAATCTGCTCGCAGGAGCCGCAAGCAATACAACCCTCTTCAATCCAGACTTTTGTTATGCTCATAATTGCAATTTTTTTAACCGGTGTTTTTTGTATTTTTAGGAAGACTAATATAATACAATATCATGAACCGGCTGAGATACGCGCACCTGATCCTGGTACTGACCCTGATACTCTCACTGCAGTCCTTGACCGCCCAAAGCCGGCTTGAGGTCAGTACAGGTGCCGGGCTTTTTGACGGCATCTTTCTGAAGGCAAAGTTCGGACAGATAGTTCAGGTTGGTTTTAGCCAGGATCTTGTCAGTCAGCTGCATACAACAGGGGTTGAGGTTTATTACCGGCTGCCGCGAAGAGGTGCTCCGGGAACCGCGGGACCGTTTTATCTAATGTGCGGACTTAGCACAACGCTGTTTGGCAAGGGATACGACACCTTCGAACAAAGTTTCCTTTACCCGCGGATCGGGAGGTCGTTCCTGATTCCGGGAAGAGCAAGCCGGTTCGGGCTGAATGCAGATCTGGGAGTGACGGTCCACCGGCACACCAATCCTCCTGAAGGCTATATTACTGAACTCCGGCCCATCTCCGGCAGCCTCGGATTTTTCTACAGGTTCTGAAGAGAGTGATTTACGATTATTTCGCCATTAAAGAATTAAACAACCATGTCTCTGCTGTTCTCACCTCTGCGCATAAGAAACATTGATCTCCGCAACCGCATCGCCATGTCACCCATGTGCCAGTATTCGGCCAGGGAGGGGTTTGCAGGCGACTGGCATCTCGTACACTACGGCACGAGGGCCAGCGGGGGTACAGGCCTGATAATTGCTGAGGCTACGGCAGTATGGCCGGAGGGGAGGATCACGCCCGGTGACCTGGGTCTGTGGAGTGATGACCATATTCCGGGCCTGCGCCGCATTACCGACTTCATTCACAGCCAGGGTGCCGTGGCAGGGATACAGCTGGCTCACGCAGGGCGAAAAGCCTCATGCGCCCTCCCGTGGGAAGGGGGAAAACAACTTGACCTCCGTAACGGAGGATGGGAAACGGTGGCGCCATCGGCCATCCCTTTCAGCCCGGGCGAAAGGGCTCCCGGAATGGCGGACGGGATATGCATCGAACGGATTATTTCCGGATTCAGGAACGCCGCCGCCAGGGCCCTGAAGGCAGGATTCAGGGTGGCGGAGATACACAGCGCACACGGATACCTTCTCCAGGAATTCCTGTCTCCCGTCAGCAACAGACGCACGGACGAATACGGCGGATCATTTGAAAACAGAATAAGACTGCTCACCGAAGTAACAAAAGCCATAAGAACCGTCTGGCCTGACGACTACCCCCTATTCGTGAGGATTTCATCAACAGAGTGGACTGACGGGGGCTGGACACCGGAAGAGAGCGTCAGGCTCGCTCCCCTGCTTCAGCAGGCAGGGGCTGACCTGATCGACTGCTCATCAGGAGGGAATATTTATGATGCGAAGATACCCGTCGGACCCGGATACCAGGTGCCATTCGCAGAGATGATAAGAAAGAGCGGAATCATGACAGCAGCCGTGGGGATGATCACCGAAGCCAGGCAGGCTGAAGAGATAATTTCTTCCGGCCGCGCCGACCTTGTCCTGCTTGGCAGGGAGCTCCTGCGCAACCCCTGTTTCCCGCTTCAGGCAGCCAGGGAACTGAAAACAGAGATTGAATGGCCATTACAGTATCTGAGGGCAAAATAACAGGTCACATCCTAACCAGCCCCTTTTAAGGGTTAGCCGGATTTATCAGAGTCCGTGATGAATTCCGGAAGCTGATGACTATTTCTGCAGGGAATAGAGGTATTTAATCTCCTCTGCCCAAAGTGTCTCATCCGGGGTCTCGAGGATCAGCGGCATGCCGTCAAAGCGCGGATCATTCATGATAAGCCCGAATACATCATCACCCAGCTCCCCTTTTCCCAGGCTGTCATGCCTGTCTACCCTCGAACCGAAAGCCTTCTTTGACTCATTCAGGTGCATCCCTTTCAGGTAACCGAATCCCACTATCCTTTCAAATTCATCGAAGACTTTTTTAAACCCTTCAGGGGTAGAAAGATCATACCCGGAGGTATAGGCGTGGCATGTGTCAATACATACCCCCACCCTGCTTTTGTCGTCAACCCTGTCGATTATATGCCTCAGGTGTTCAAATTTATAGCCCAGGTTGGTTCCCTGCCCCGCAGTGTTCTCAATTACGGCAATGACTCCGGAGCTCTTTTCAAGAGCTATGTTGACCGATTCTGCAATCAGGTCAAGGCACTGTTCCTCGGTCAGCCTGTTAAGATGGCTTCCAGGGTGGAAGTTGAGCCTGTCAAGGCCCAGCTGTTCACAACGCCTCATCTCATCGATGAATGAATGGCGTGAACGCCCAAGGCCCTCTGTATCCGGGCTCCCGAGGTTGATCAGGTAGCTGTCGTGCGGCAGTATCTGGTGAGGCCTGAAATCATACTCTTCGCATCTTTTGTGAAATTCATCGATGCTCTTTTTCGTAAGCGGGGGGGCCACCCACTGTTTCTGGTTCTTGGTGAAGAAGGCAAAAGCCTTCGCTCCTATCCCGTGTGCATTCAGGGGAGCATTCTCCACCCCTCCCGATGCACTGATGTGTGCTCCTACGTATTTCATCTGATTCAGTTTAGCCTACCGGTCAATCAGCGGCTTTTCATAGACAAAGATATCAGTGAATCCCAATCCTGCAAGTTCAGGATATAAAGGATAGGTCTCCTCCCGTGTAAAGAATCCGGTTATCATAACCCTGTAGCTGTCCCATTCCTCGACTATCTCCACGGGCAGCTTCAGCCTCCGTTCAATTTTCAGTTTCGCCCGCTCAGCTTCAGCCTTGCGGTAATAACTGGCTGCATGGAGTACAAATCTCGGAACCGGTGGTGGCGGCGGAGCAACCTCTTCAACAACCACTGGAAGGTCCGGCTCAATCTGCGGCTGCTCATCCTTCACGACAGGGATTTCGGGCATCTCCGGTTCAGCCTGCTCCTCGGCCACCGGAGCGATGGCGGCAGGAACCACCGGCATAAGGCCGGTCTCGGATTCATGCAGTACTGTAATGTCATCAAATCCGTATTTTCTCAGCAGAGGAATGAACTCCCTCACCTCGTTGGTGTCGGCGAAGCCTGTTATCTGCACCTTGAAGAGACCTCCCTCATTGCGGATTGTGACGAGTTTTTCGGCAGCGGCAAGAAGCCGGTTGCTCATTGACACCGTCTCCTCTATTGTTCCGAAGGCTCCGAGCTGCACCGTTGTTCCCCTGATTACAACAGGCATTGGCTCCTCTTTAACGGTCTCCCGGACAAGAGCAAGCGAATCCTCCCTGGCCTGTGTAATCCATTCGCCCCTGACTGCCTTGTTTGTTATCACCCATATCTCGGTGATTCCCTGACCATGAATCACAGGTATGTACTTTTCGAGGTCCGCACGGTCTTCAAAGCCCGTTATCCGGACTTTCCAGAATCCGTCTTCCTCGAACAGTTCCACGTTCTTGTCGAGCACACCCTCGACTTTCTTCTTCATTATCTCCGCGTAGAGCTTGTTTTTGAATGCTCCGAACTGAACGGCAAAATAATCCTCGGTTATTGTTACGAGTTCACGTGTAACCTCATGAATCACGAGGTAAGAAGTGTCTTTGGTGACAGTTCTTCCCGGCTCCGGAGCAACAATCCTGAGAGTATCCGTACCGGTTTTGATTCCTGTAATTTCAGGAATATCTGCCACTGACACTGAATCCGGCAGGGCGACTGAATCAACGGCCAGCTCAGCCTTTCTGAGGGTAAAGTCGAGCCCCTCAACATAATCGCCCTCCACGCTGCCCATGACTGTGAATAGAATTGAGTCCGGATCCGACACCAGATTCAGGCGCCGGAGCTGTGAGCTGTCTATTCTGACACTGTATTTGCCCGGGGGCAGACCAAACCAGCTGTAATAGCCGTCATCCTCAGTGAGAGCCCGGCCGGTGATCTTATTTGCACTGTCATGGAAATTGACGATCACTCTGCCAAGACCTTTGGTAATCCCTCTGTCTGTAATCATCACCATACCCGTTGCCTCACCCCTGACAAATACTGGTATCTCAATCAATTTGAGCATATTGGGATCGGCCACTACGGCATAGGATTTTTTATCCAGCCTCCATGATACATTTTCAAAGCTGCTTTCGTCAGCCTCGATATAATACTTAACATAAGGCTCGAGGCCGGTTATGTGTATTGTTGTGTCCCTGTCGCTACGCTCAAGCGTGCCGCTGCTTGACCTGATGTTCAGTCCCGGCACCCTCTGCTCACCCGGATCATAATTGCCGTTTGCGTTGAGGTCCAGGAACGCTATGACCGAGATGCCCCCGCGGCCCACATTCGTGCGGTTGTCAGCCTTCAGCCAGCGGGTTGGCCTGTCATTGATGAGACTTCCCCTGGCATACTGCACGAAGGTTGTCTGGCTGTTGGTCTGACGTGCTGATATGCCGGTCTGTGCAAAGGAGAAATCATACCTCATCCCTACCTCACCCATTGTGATGTTATGCCTGAAGTTCCGCTCCATCGAGAGGCTCACGTAACCTTTCTCAAAGACCCTTTTCTCGAGTCCCAGCCTGGCTGTCATGAATTCTCCGTCAGTGTAGTTGTACTGTGTCTGCGGCATTATCAGGAAATCGCCGGGAAGGCGTATTGCAAGCGAGAGCTGGCTGTGAATCCCTGGATCGGCATTGCCAACAAAGAGTCCGTAGGTGGTCAGGTTCGTATTCACCCCCAGGACCGAACCGGCAAGCATCCACTCGGCAGTTGTATAGTTAGTTAAGGGGAGGACAATATTGTAATACGACATCCTTGAATAGGCTGAAAATTTCTTTACCCTCAGCGGGATGGAGAGCGATGCCCGCCTCTCTTCGAGGTAGTTATAGCTGATTGCCCTTTGGTCCTTGTTGTAACGGATATAATCCAGATCGAGCTGGATATTTGCCGGGAAACGGTACGAGAGTCTGCCCCGTGCCCTTACCCCGTGGTTGTATTCGCCGGATATAAGCACATTGCCGGGCAGTCTGAGCGAAGCATTCACAAAAGGCATTACCGGGGTGGAGGAAACAGAAGAAAGGTATTCGGCACCGCCGCCAAGAGTAAGGAACCTTGTGGCTCCGTAGCTGATGCTGGCCCTTGAGAACCGGCTCCATACCGAATCCTCAACAACACCTGCACTCACAGTATACTCAACCTCCTTATGAGGAATGAAGTTATAGGGTATTGTCAGATTCTGTTCCCTGGTCCTCTCCTCGCCCCACGGTCCGTAGAACTTGAGTTTCACCATTGTGTTGCCGTATACAAGAGGCACCTCGAATGTAAAGAACCCCGAGGCATCTGCCTTGATATAGTCAACAAGCACATTGTTCACATACAGTTCCACCGTCCAGCCAGGCTCGGTTTTGTCTGTTAGGGTATATGAACCGAAGGATCGCCTGAATGTTGTGGGCGTATTGGTAAACTGAACACCGATAACGGGATCATAGATTGAAGCCGTTGCCTGTGTTGTAATCTTTCCGGCAAGGATCTGCCTCAGGAAGGAGCGGTCATTGTTCACATGCCTCCACAGGTAGTATTGCTGCTTCTCACTGAACGGATCGCCGGCATAGTAATTCAGTGAGGCATTTGCTTCTCCCCCGGCGATTACCGCGCCAAGCCCCAGATTGAGCCTCGCCTGTGAAACACCGCCGGGCTGCTCTATGGCGTAAACAGACCAGTCAGCCATCCCGAATCTGAATGCGGGGTATGTTCTTTCAACTGTTGTATCAACCCGTATTTCGCCCTTCAGCCGGGTCATATTGGCCCTCATCTCGGCAAGCTTCATCTCCCTGATTCCCGGCAATTCCTGCTTCGTTTCAATTGTCACTGTAAGATCGCGGAACGTGAATCTGCAATCGAGCCCGAATACCTTGCCAAACCATGGCAGGCTGAGGTACAGTCCGTTGTCTGACCTGACCAGGTCTCCCTCCCCGAGAGGCCATGTACGGCCCTCATACACAATCCGGCTGCCGGGCCTGTCAATTGTATACAGCGCCTCAGGATTGATCCAGAAACCTTCAACTAAATCGAAGTTGTCATTAGGGACGTTCCTGATCTTGATAAAATCGAACAGGGAGGTTACGGACAACCAGACGTTCTCATCCTGTATAAGGGCATCGATCTCTCCCATCCCGATATGCGGGAGTTTTACATAAACGGAAATCTCATCATATAGCGGCTCATCCTGAGCGATGACATAGGCTGCCGGAAGAAAAAGGAGCACGAGCAAAAAGCAGAACCGATACAGGGCTGAAACAGAAGGCTTCAGCCTCCTGCCACATTCACCCTGGTATTTCTCTGCATTGCTCATAATATTCCGGGTCCTGCTCCTATTCCCTTATCAGTGTTATAGTATATGTTCCGGTATAGGTGCCGGGCGGGTTGGTTGCTATGTTTCCTATTGTCAGTGTACCCCCAACGAGCAGTGTTGTCTGCTGTGGCCATGGGAGCGTCGTCACAAAGGGTGAGGAGGGCAGTGATCCGGTAATCTGCAGGGAGAGGGTACCGCCGCCGCTGCCGGTAAGGATTGCAGGCGGGGGTACCAGTACGGAGAGTACTGTTCCCGGGTTTGCCCTGATGTAAAACATTGCAGGGGTATACACATAGCCCAGCGAAAGCAGCACCACACTTCCTCCGGCGCTTCTCGTGCCATCCGGCGATACGGTCACCGTACCTCCCGCAACTCCCGGGGAAAACGCCCCGAAGGCCAGTGGCTGTGATGGATTGGCTGTGACTATTACCGGCCGCGGAGGCAGCTCCTGGGCCTGCAACGGAACAGCTGTGCAAAACAGCACCAGCGCGGCAATGGAAGACAACAGCCTTCCGAAGGGTTTTGATTTATGTGCACTTTCTCTGATCATAGTCCGATTGCCAGTTTAACTGTTGAATGCAGTGTGCCTGTGACGTAGCCGACCAGGTAGATACCCGGTTTAATGCTTACTTCAATGTCATAGTGTCCCGCTTCGGAAATCTTCCTCACGAAAACTACCCGTCCGCCCAGGTCATATACGGTAATTGTACCCTCGCCGGCCCTGACGGTTCCAACCGTGGCTCTCAGCTGCTGACCGGAGCTGTAGACGCTGAAGAGGTCATCCTGACCCGTTCCGGGATCAACAGCAGTGGTGTTCTTCAGTATGGCCAGGGCAAACCTGTTCGTATAATCACCGGCCTTAAGGTCCGCCCTGTAGGGACCGGAAGAGACAAGATCGGTATTTGTGCCAGTAGCTGCATCGCGTATCATTATCCTGACATTTTCGGGCAGGTTTTCAAGGTTTCGCAATGCGAAAACAACCTCACCGTCGCGATAGGATGTAAGCCCCAGCGGCACATAAACAATGCTGTCAGTTTGTGGCGGAAGGGCATTGACCGAAAGCTTCGAGCCATCCGAAAGGACTGAAAAGAGGTTAGTGACCATCATGTCAGTATTGAACAGTTTCAGTGCATCGAGCTCCCGGTCAAAAGCAACGGCAGCGTCATCATCGAAATAGACAACCATCGGATCTGCAGATGCCGCATCGTCGGTGAATGCGGCGCTAAGCCGGATCAGGAAGCGGTCCGCAGAGGCGAATGACTTGAAGAAGATGTGTGAACGGTTATTCACCCTGACGCTGTTGGTTGCTCCGAGCACTCCGGTTACCGGGTATGTGCCGTCAGAGACATGAACGAAGAAGCCCTGCATCGAGGGTATTATGTTGTCTGCAACACCGTCGCTGGATATTCCGTTGACATAGCTGCTGTAGGTGCCGCCGTACTCGTCCGTGGTGCTTGTCCTGAAGAAATAGAGCGCATTGTCAATACCGGTCTTTGTCCAGCCTGCAGCATTCCAGTCCACCGGTGAGGGATATGGGTTACCTGCCAGATTGAATCCTTTTGTGTATGCGTTGTTGTTATTGAAGAGTGTGACGGCAACGCTCCCGTTGTTTACCTCACCTGTTACATCAACTGTATGCGGATCTGCGACTGATCCGAAGTTGACCGCGTAGCCTTCGAGAGGAACCAGGGGTGATGTTCCGGTTGAATATGGCACCCAGCCTGAAGAAGTCCGGCTCTCATCATAACGGTAGAACATGGGCCATGACGAAGCCAGGTCCATGTCATCACCGAACTCGCTTACCGCTGAGGATGTAAACGGAGAGCTGAAGTACCTGTAGCCAAACCTGGAGGGGAGGTATCTTTGCATTGTCACGTTGCCCGATACTGTACCTGCTCCCGAACCGTCAATCAGTGCTGTGCCGGTAGCATCTGAGACAAGGGTGAGATGTCCGGCGGAAGCAAGATTTCCGTTCAGCACAAGCAC
>JAEYZD010000051.1 GCA_023430725.1 Bacteroidota bacterium
AGGTGTGGTTGCATTCAGCAACCGCACCTACGGCTCAACCTGGGCTGTCAACCAGAAGGTCCTTGACCTCATTATTGACGAGATGGAGGTACAACCCGGGGCAATTGCCGTTAGCGACGTTCTCCGCACCAGGATGAATGAGCTGGTCCGGATACTGCCCGGATGGGACGTGACCGGGAAGGAATGCATTTTTGCAGGTAATTTTTTTGCCGACAATGATATCGGGGAGTTGCGGACCAGGTCGGAACGAATATTCAGAGAGGCCGGGGAGATTAAACAGATAAGGGAAATAGTCCCCGAGAACAACCTCAGGGGTTCTCTGGTGATGGAAGGGAAAAACGGGAGCATCACAGTCGGATTCACCCTCACTCCTCAGGCGACTCCGAGAATCCAGGCATTCAGCATTGCTTTTACACCAAACAATTCAGAAAAATGAGAATAGCAGTAATCATTTCAGCCTGTCTGCTGCTGGCTTCATGTTCAACTAAACAATCGGGAAAGAATATGCATGCAGGACTTGACTCATTGCTTACGGCCGAATTCAGGGCCGATGAGCCCGGTGGGGCGCTCCTTGTCATGAAGGGAGACAGCATCGTATATACGAAATGTGTCGGTCTGGCCGACCTTGAGACGCGGGAGGAGATCACCCCGAACACCCTTTTCAACCTCGGATCGATCTCCAAGACCTTTGTGGCCAACGGCATACTCATTCTGCAGGAGGAGGGCAAGCTCTCGCTGTCTGACCCGATGAGCAACTATTTTCCGGAATTCAAAAGCCGGGAGATAGCTGATACAGTGACAATAACACATCTCCTCACCCACACCTCGGGATTGCCTGATAACAGGCCGGTAAGTGAGAATCCTGAATTCTTCATCACTGCAAAGGATTATGAGAATTTTGCTCCCGTGATGCAGGCTGAGAAGCTTGTTTTTTCGTCAGGGGAGAGATATGAATATTCCAATCCCGCCTTCAACGGACTGGCGCTAATCATTGAGAAGGTCAGCGGTCAGCAGTGGCAGCAGTTCCTGGCAGAGCGGATCTTCGCCCCTGCCGGTATGGTAACCAGTACAATCACTGACGGTCCCCATCCGGCAGAGGGTGTGGCGCATGCCTATGAGTTGGTGAACGGTGCATGGGCTGAATCCGATTACGGTGAATTTCCTACTTTCCCGGCAGCCGGCAACGGCGGTGTATGGAGTTCGCTGACTGAGCTGACCCTTTACGGGAAAGCCCTTAAAGAGAACCTGTTTCTCGACAGGGAGCTCACGGAGAAGTCGATGACAATCTGCCGTCCTGACACCTGGGCAGGAGGCGAAGCGCCATTCATCGGGTACAGCTGGTTTATCGGTGAGGAGCAGGTACTTGGTGAGCCTAACAACTTCGGCGTAAGGATGGTTTATCATACCGGTGACCAGGGTGGATTCAGGGCATTTTATTTCTCAATCCCGGAAAAAGACCTGCTCTTTATCGGACTGTTCAACAGGCCGCCTCAGGACCTCGATTTTTTAATCAGAACCGGACTGACTTTGCTAAAGCAGAATAACTGGCTTGAATAATGCCTGCCGGGTAATCCGGAGCGTATAACCGGATTGTACGTTAAACCGCTTCCGGTGGCGAACCGGGTCAGGCTAAAAAATTTTATTGTTATTTTTGCGGCATGACAATTCAGATACTTCTATTGCTGGCCGGTCTGGTATTGTTGATTGCCGGAGCAGAATGGCTGGTTGGAGGCGCTTCATCACTCGCAAGAAAATTCAAAGTCTCGGATCTCACCATCGGGTTGACGGTTGTTGCATTCGGCACCTCGGCCCCAGAACTTGTGGTGAATCTCTTTGCCTCCACCTCTGATCACCAGGACATTTTTTTCGGGAATATACTCGGGAGCAACAACTTCAATCTGTTCATCATACTCGGACTTGCCGGGGTATTGCTTCCTCTCAAGGTTCAGGTCAGCACGGTATGGAAGGAGATTCCGATGTCTCTTGCAGCGCTGGTGATCTTCTACATCATGGTTCATATCCCCTCTCCCAACGGAGGCCTGATGCTTGGAAGGATTGACGGATTGATACTTCTCGGGTTGTTTGGATATTTTCAATACTACATCTACAGGCAGATCAAGGCCTACAAGCCTGATGAGTCTGAGCTGAAGCCAACAGGCCCCCTCTTCAGGATGATAGCTTTCATTATTCTGGGGCTGGCAGGTCTTGTCCTGGGAGGAAAACTGGTTCTTGACAATGCGGTTCAGATAGCAAAAGCATTGGGAGTCAGCGAGAAGGTCATCAGTCTGACTATCATTGCGGCCGGAACCTCACTGCCGGAGCTGGCCACCTCTGTTGTAGCCGCCTTCCGGAAGAATGCCGACATCGCGGTAGGCAATATTGTAGGTTCGAATATCTTCAATCTACTCCTGATCGGAGGATTGGTTTCGACAGTCAGTCCCATAAACTACAACCCGATCTTTGACATCGACTTTTACATCCTTGCCGCAGGTACAATCGTTCTTTTCAGCAACCTGATCGCAAGGAGGAAACACAGGCTTGACAGGTGGGAAGCGGCGATACTCCTGACGTTTTATGTCGGATACACCGTCCTGCTCATCCTGAAACAGGGATAATCCGTGCAGCTTCAGATTCTTCACAGGGATAATCCCAGAAGATTCAGATTTTCCCAGGGATAATCCCCTGTAGAATCAGATCCTTCTCAACCCTTTACAGTGGAGGATATGCACCAATATAAGCCGGTGCACGTTTCTTCATTTTAATCAGTGACTGTATCTCAGCCGGTGGCAATGCTGCCACGGTATGGCCTGCGAATCCGGGAAGAGTCCGGTAGTTATCGAGCTCAGGGCTTAAGAATACGGTCTGTCCTGTTAGAAGGATTCCGTTTTTCTCGAAGCCGGTGATGATCTTACTGAGTTCTTCCGGTGAGTCCATCGCCGTTATGCACTGTTCATTCCGAGCCGGGCTCCAGAGAATCAGGGGCATCGCTTTGCGCTCCCCGTTTTTCACATAAACATTGTTGTCAATAGTGCTGAACTGCGGATCGCGAAGGCGGTCACACAGCATGGCCCGCTGCCATACGAAGAGATGAGGCCTGTTCAGAGTTGCATCGGCCACCATAAGGTTATTGACGAAAACATGTCCGTCGCGTTCTTCCACGTCCGGTCCCGTTGCAGGGTGCCATCCGAAGTGGTCCCCCACTGCGCTCCGCTCGCTGCGGCTTACGCAGGCAGTGCTGTTGACAATGGTATTGTTGTACATCTTCGCATCACAGCTGTTGAGGATATGGATACCCAGTTCGCAGTTCACAAAGACGTTGCCCGCGCAAATGGCGCCTTTGGATATCTCGAAGAAGAATCCGCTCTCGCTGGGCCATGTCTGGAGATATGAGACAGCCCTGCCTGTCAGTCCGACGTTCTCCACCCAGTTGTTTGTAAAGACTGCATCGACATTGCCGACATCATACCAGATGCCGTTCGAGAAGGGCAGGTCTGTGACCAGGTTGTCATTGCAGGTCACGCGGTAGCACTGGTTGAATATCTTCACCGCTGCCGGATAGTAGCCGCTTATGCGCTCGATGTTGTTTCTTGTGAAGATATTTTTCTCAAGAAGTACATCGGAGGAGCTGAGGATATATATGCCCTCGGTGCTCGTATCGCTGACCCTGCAATTACGTATTGTCAGTTTGTCACCGCGAAGGTATGCGGCAACACGTGAGCAGAAAGAGATAGTGCAGTGCTCCAGGGTGGTCCCTATGACATCCTTGCCGTGTTCAGTTTCAGGGGATATGCCCTCCGGGTCCTTTCCGTCGATCTCCAGCGCGCGGTAGGCATACTGGGTGAATGTGATCCCCCTGATCACCGGTCCGCGTCCGTCCGAAGCCCTTCCATTGTGCTCGCCAGTTATGCGGTGAATGGCTACGTTATGAGCGGTTATTTCCACAAGCTTATCTTTCGGGTCAACACCGATATAAACCAGGCCTGTGGAATAATCTATAAAGAAAGTGTTTTCATCCACTTCGCCCTCGAAACCGGCCGACTGCAGGAACCGGCCGTCGATGAATACCATGTCGTCATTGAACCTGTGAAGGGGGGTGTCTTTACCGCTCCTTAGCCGCTGCCACCAGCTTTGCGGCGCCGATGGAAAGAGACGGTCCCATTTTGTCACCCACAGGCCGTTTCCAAGATCCCTCCACTCTGTTGCCTCAGATGATCCCTTCAGAACGGGAAGCTCATCCATGTAAGGCTGCATTATAATGCCCTGGTTAAGGATCAGGTCACCCGTCCTGTAGCTGCCGCCGCGAAGAATGATCACGTCGCCTGTCACTACTCTGGATATGGCTGCCTCAATCGTTGAGGGTGCAGAAACAATTTCGCCCGGAGCATTTTTGTCGCCGTCAGGGGCCACATAAAAGATCCTGCCGGCGTTCTGTGGCACCGGCCACGACTGCCTTACAGGCCCATAGGGACCGCCGGATGGCTGTGCCTGGACCACGGTCAGTGAGGCAACAATGAGGGTGGCAACTGCTGCCGTCCGGAAAAAAGCATTTAACTTTAGTGAGCTTTCCTTGTTCATATTACAGGGAGTATTGATTATGAAACCGATTTCATAAAGTTATGAAACTTTGAGGTACCTGAGAGCAAAATGAAAGAGAAAAGAATAATAGCTGTGGGCATAGTTTTAATGCTGGTTGCCGGAGCAACCGGGCAGGTGGTTTCAGATAAAGAGTGCCTGCCAGTTGTTGAGTGGAGTACACGGCCGGTTACAGAAGGGGTTACACTCAAAACAGCCCAAACCAGGTTATTCGACTCATTTCAGGCTATTTATGTAATTGACATCGATACCACAGCCGGGGAGTTTGAGTTTGGGGTTGCAGTGCCTGCTACCCGCCTGGTTACAAGCGCAATCGCAGCCAATGAAGAAGTTCTGGCAGCAGTCAACGGCACCTTCTTCAACATGCAGGAAGGTTTTAATGTCCACTTCGTGAAGGTGAATGATTCAGTGGTAGCCGCCACTGATGAAAAAGAGTATGGCATACGTGCAACAGGGTTGTTTTCTGCTGAAGGCGAGGCGGTTAATATCTCTCCATGGGGGCCGGAAAGGGAGGATCACAGGGCTGTGCAGGAGGAAGATGCCATTGTGAGTGGTCCGCTGCTGATGGATGACGGCAGGGATATCCCGCTTGACAGCATCAACTTCAACAAACTCCGTCATCCGCGGACGATGATTGGCGCGACAGACGACGGACACATCCTCTTCATCGTTGTTGACGGCCGGCAGCCGGAATATGCAGAGGGGATGAGCCTCTTCGAGCTCAGGGAACTGGCGAAGAGCCTGGGATGCACTGACGTTCTGAATCTCGACGGCGGAGGGTCTACAGCAATGTACCTCAGGGGTGAGGAGAGCAACGGAGTGGTCAACAGGCCCTCCGGCAAGGTGGAGAGAACGGTGCCCAGCATCGTGTTTGTTAAAGAGAAAGACAATTAAGGTCTCCAGCCGGACGCGTCACAAGACGATTTTATGACAGGAGAGCACACAATAATTAAAACAAGGAAAGAGATGAGTTATACACTTCAACCCGGCCGGAAGGCCATAGATTTCAGGCTTCCTGCCACTGACGGCAGGGAATACAGCCTGGCAGACTTTGATAATCACCCATACCTGGTGATCTTCTTCACATGCAATCACTGTCCCTACGTGATCGGATCCGACGAGGTGACCCGTGCCACCGCTGAGAAGTTCCGTGATGCGGGAGTGGCTTTCGTGGGCATTAACTCCAACAGTGAGCACACCTATGAGGAGGACAGTTTCCCAAATATGGTGAAACGGATGGAAGAGCACAATTTCCCGTGGAAATACCTGTATGACAGGAGCCAGCAGGTGGCGAAGGAGTACGGTGCGCTTAAGACGCCACACTTCTATGTCTTCAACCGTGAGAGGGAACTTGCATATACCGGCAGGGGTGTTGATTCTCCGAGGGACACCTCGCGAATGACTGTCAATGACCTCGAGAGGGCGCTGCAGGAACTCACCTCAGGCAGGGAGATCAGCATACCCGTCACCAATCCCATCGGCTGCAACATCAAGTGGGAAGGACGTGATGCAAAGTGGATGCCCCCGGAAGCATGTGACCTGGTATGAGCACTCCTGCCATTCAGATCACGGATCTGACCAAAAGATACGGCAAGGACCGCGGGATTGAAAACATCAACCTGCAGGTCGAAGGGGGTGAGATATTCGGTTTTATCGGTCCCAACGGCGCCGGCAAATCGACTACTATACGCGTATTGCTCAATCTTCTCTTTCCCACATCCGGGGAAGCCCGCATAATGGGAATGGATGTGGTTCGGAACTCAAAAGAGATAAAACAGAAAACCGGATACGTTCCCTCCGATGCCAATGCTTACCAGCATATGGAGGCCGGTGAATTTCTGGCTTATTGCGGCAGGTTCTTCAGTCGCGGCGGCAATGAGAGGCGAATCGATGAGCTGACTGAGCTGTTTGAAGTAGACCGTAAACGGAAGATCGGGGATCTAAGCATGGGGAACAGAAAGAAGATATCAATCATCCAGAGTCTCCTGCATGAACCCGAACTTCTGATTGTAGACGAACCTACAATGGGCCTTGACCCATTGATGCAGGCCAGGTTCTTTGAGCTGCTCAGATCAGAGAACCGCAGGGGTATGACCATATTCTTTTCATCTCACACTCTCAGCGATGTGCAGATGCTGTGCAAGCGGGTGGCTATAATCAGGGAGGGCAGGATCATCAAGGTGGAAGAGATAGAGACTCTCAGAAAGAGGCAGCTGAAGAAAATATTCGTCGAATTCGGAAGCCCCGAGGAGAACTCCCTGACAGGTTTGCCCGGGATTGAGGGTTCACCCACCGTCACTGGCAGAAGTGTAAGATTCCTGTATTCCGGGGAGATCAACCAGCTCCTTTCAGTTCTCAGCAGCAGGAACATTGCTGACATGACAGTAGAGGAACCATCGCTCGAGGAGATTTTCATGCACTACTATAACTGACCGGAGGAGAGCATGATGAACAGGAACCTGTTTTTAAGGGAATTAAGGAGCAACGCGATAAGCCTCCTGATATGGACTTCGGTAATAACCGCCCTCACAGCGCTAACGATGTCTTTCTATGGAGTCTTCCTGGAAAACAATGAGAAGATACTTGCAATGATCAGCATCATTCCGGAGGGGACCCTGCAATTCAAGGGAATATCGGATGTGGATGATCTCTTTTCGGTGCTTGGCTTTTATTCAGCCAACAATGTAATCTATATGCTTGTGCTGGGCAGTATTTATTCAATCGTACTCTCATCCGGCATCCTGCTCAGGGAGGAATACAACAAGACTGCGGAATTCCTGCTGGCATGGCCCCTGAGCCGCAGCGAAATCTTTTTCAGCAAGGCGGCAGTAGTTTTCCTGAATGTTGCAGTCATTAATATTGTTACCGCTGTTGCGGGATACATCACACTGGAGTTTGTCAAGAGAGAACCGTTCAGCACAGATGCCTTTATCATCATGTCGGTATACACACTGCTTCTCAACCTGTTTTTCGCATCGCTGGGACTGTTCATGTCGACACTTGTGAAGAGGGCAAGGCCGATCACCACACTCAGCATAGGATTGGTGCTAATCCTTTATTTCATCTTCACAATATCCAACATCACCGAAGGCTTCTCAGTCATTGGTTATGCCACGCCGTACAAATTTGTCGGTATGGACACGCTGGCCCCTGACTATAGGCTCGAGCTTAGCTCTGTACTTTATTTTGGCGGACTGTCATTGCTTCTGACATTCATCGCCCTCAGATTGTACAGGCGGAAGGAGATTTATTTATAGACCTCATAATCAAGCAAATGAAATCAATCAAATACATATCCACAGTGCTGGCAGCATCTCTTTTATCAGGCTTTGGGTCTTACGCGCAGGATTATTCAGCGAACATATTTGAAGGTCATGCGGACGTAGGGTCATGCGCTCTGAAGGGCGATCTTCAATTCATTCCGCAGACGCAGGAATACATTCTGACCGGATCGGGTGACAACATCTGGTTTGGCTCAGACCAGTTCCATTTTGCATGGAAAAAGATGAAGGGCGATTTTATCCTGACTGCTGATGTAAGCTTCATCGGTGAGGGCAAGCATGAGCACAGGAAGGCCGGGTGGATGATCCGGCAAGACCTTGACCCGGACTCTCCACATGTCAGCGGCACTGTGCACGGCGATGGTCTCACCTCGCTGCAATACCGTGTCGGCATGGGAGCCGAGACCTTCGAGCGCAGATCACCACTGTCAGCCCCGGATGTAATTCAGCTTGAAAGAAAAGGGGACATGTTCATTTTTTCAGCCGCAGAAAGGGGGAAGCCATTTGACACAGTTATGATCAGGCAGGCAGCCCTTACCGGGGATGTCTTTGCCGGACTCTTCATCTGTTCTCATGACAACACGGTCAGAGAGAGTGTCCGTTTCACCAATTTACGGATCACCAGGCCCGCATGGCCCGGCCTGGTGCCATACCGTGACTACCTGGGGAGCAACCTTGAAATACTGGACCTGGAGACAGGCCTTCGACGGGTAGTCTTCCAGGCTCCCAATTCAATACAGGCACCAAACTGGACCCCTGACGGCAAATACCTGATATACAACAGTGAAGGACTGCTGTACAGGTTTGACATTGAGACCGGGAAACCGAATGTCATTGATTCAGATTTTGCATCAGCCAACAACAATGACCATGTTCTATCGTTCGACGGCAGCATGCTTGGCATCAGCCACCACGTGGCAGAAGAGGGAAACCGGTCAATCATTTTTGTCATGCCGGCCGGCGGAGGCCAACCTGAGCGCATCACGGCAAATGGTCCCTCCTATCTTCACGGCTGGTCACCTGACGGCCGGTACCTTACATATACCGCAGAGCGAAACGGTGAATATGACATCTATAAAATCTCCGTGAGCGATAAGAAAGAGATCAGGCTCACCGATGCCCCCGGGCTGGATGACGGGTCTGAGTATTCACCTGACGGGAAGTATATCTACTTCAACTCTGTCCGCACCGGCACGATGAGGCTCTGGAGGATGAAGCCTGACGGATCGGATCAGGAACAGGTCACTTTCGACGGATATAATGACTGGTTCCCGCATTTATCACCGGACGGGAAGCAGATTGTTTTCCTCTCCTTCATGCCTGAGGTAAGAGCTGATGATCATCCGTTTTACAAACATGTCTATATCAGGAGAATAATTATCCCCGAAGCAGATTCCGGCCGGCAGGACTTTGAAGCCTTAACGCCTGAGGTAATTGCTTATCTTTACGGCGGACAGGGCACCATCAACGTTCCAAGCTGGTCTCCTGATGGGAAAAAGGTTGCATTTGTAAGCAACTCCGGTCCGACCGAATGACCTTATGATAAGAATAAGAAAAATAACCAATCCCTTTCACGAGGCCAACATAAGGAAGATTGAGGCTGTGAAGGAGATCCTGCGAAAGCAGTTTCCGGCCATCAGTGAAAAGAAAATCGGTGAGCTTGAGACTCAGTTTGTCAATCCTCTCCGGAAGAAGTACCAGACAGCTGTTTTCGTTGCTGAGGATATTCACGAGACAGTGAGGGCGTTTGCTGTCCTTCTGTATATGCCTGACCTGCAGTTCTGTTATCTCGATTACATTGCCGCTTCGCCCGACAGCTCCTCGTCGGGACTGGGAGGAGCGCTTTATGAAAGGATAAGGGAAGAGGCTGTTTCGGTGGATGCCGTCGGCCTTTTCTTCGAGTGCCTGCCGGATGACCCGGCGCTCTGCAAGGATCCGTCTGTGCTGGAGCAGAACCGCAAGAGGCTTGCCTTTTACGAACGGTTCGGGGCAAGGCCTCTGGCAAATACCCTTTACGAGACACCCGTCAGGCCTGAAGATGACTGTCCCCCATACCTGGTATTTGACGGACTGGGCCGTCGTGAGACTGTCTCAGCCGGCGAGGCCCGCGGGATTGTCATGGCAATACTTGAAAGAAAATATGGCGATTATTCAGGGGCTGATTACAACAACATGGTTGTCAGTAGTATAACTGATGACCCTGTGAAAATAAGGGCACCCAGATATACCCGTAAAAAAGTCAGTATGGAGAGTCCTGCTGCATTGCCGGAGAAGAAGAAAATCTGGCTTGCAGTGAACGACCGCCATTCCATTCATCATGTCAGGGAGCGGGGTTATGTGGAATCGCCCGTCAGGGTAAAAAGCATACTGAGGGAGCTGGATAAAAGCGGGTTGTTCAGGACAGGCAAGATCAGGGAGTATCCTGACAGGCACATACTTGACGTGCATGACAGCAACTACTTTAACTATTTCAGGAAAGTCAGCCAGAGCATTCCAAAAGGGCAGTCGGTCTACCCGTATGTCTTTCCTCTGAGGTATGCCGCCAGGGCGCCAAAAGATCTGTCTGTCAGGGCGGGCTATTACTGTTTCGACACCTTCACCCCTCTCAACCAGGAGGCTTTTCTTGCTGCCCGGTGGGGTGTCAACTGTGTCATGAGTGCAGCAGACGAGCTGCTGGCAGGGACACGTTACGCATATGTTCTGACCAGGCCGCCGGGGCATCACACCGAGCGGTCTGTTTTCGGCGGGTTCTGCTACTTCAACAACTGTGCGATTGCCGCCCATTACCTGAGCCGCAGCGGCAGGGTGGCCATACTTGACATCGACTATCATCACGGCAACGGACAGCAACAGATATTCTACGGGAGAAAAGATGTGCTTACCCTCTCCATACACGGGCATCCCTCATTTGCATATCCCTATTTCTCGGGATTTGAGGAGGAGAAGGGCGAGGACGAGGGCCTTGGCTTCAATCTCAACTTCCCGCTACCGGAGAAGGTGACACATGAACAGTATGTTAAGGTTCTTTCGCGTGCACTAAATATTATCAGAAAATTTAAACCTGATTACCTGATAGTTGCGCTTGGCCTTGATCCCGCCAAGGGTGATCCGACCGGGACATGGAGTTTTACACACAGCAACTTCGCGGCAAACGGGGAGATGATTGGCAGCCTGAAGCTGCCGACACTTGTGGTTCAGGAAGGGGGTTACCGGAACCAGTCGCTCGGCATCAATGCCAGGGCTTTTTTCACAGGTCTGCACAGGGCACATAACGGTAAAAACCCAAAGAAATGAAGAAACCGATATTTACAATGACCGGGATAAAGCGTTACCTGCTGGTGGCCGGCATATTGCTGGTTGCCGTGGTACTTCTTGCAAACAAGCTGGTAGTCTGGGGGGCTGCATTCATTGCTGCCGGGCTGATAATACTGGGCATACAGCAGCTCATCCTGCTTAATGTCAAGGTATCAAAGTTCGAGGACAACATCTCCGGCCTGGAGGAGAAGAACCAGGGACTGGCGAAGATGAACGAGAAACTGATGGAGGAGAATGCCTTCCTGAAGGAGCGGCATTTCCAGATAACGCAGATCAAGAGCATACTGGAGATGAACCTCTTCGAGATAGACACACGGTTCAAGCGTACCGTCAACCGGACGGAGATGCTCAACGACCGTGAGATCCGGCATATCGGCAGCCTTGGTGTTTCGCTCAAGGCGAAGTACGGCATCGATCTCAAGGAACTGAGATTCAAATACCTGCCTGAAAGTGATGAGCTTATCGTTGCCAATATCAACCCGCGGTTTCTCTCTTTTGGCAACCGTAAGCTTGAGTGGGAGTTCTTTGAGACGCTGGAGTACAGGAGACAGTTGCCCCTAACGGTTAAGAGGTGGATGACCAGTGATGACCTGGCAGAGAAGGCAGACAAACTCAAGGAGGAGATCCGTCTTGAGACGGAGAATTCTCTGGAGAGCGGACCGGAAGAGTTTGCATGGATCATGGAACCGATCAGGGAAAACGTCGAGAATACAATCAGGATAATGTTCAGGGGTATCTGCAGCAATATCCGAATTGCGGAACTGGCTGACAAAAGTTTCGTGCCACTGGAAGGAATCAGGCTTGAAAAACTGGAAGAACAAAAGAAACTCAAATAGATTTTTAATGATAAAACTTTGTTTTGCAGCCCTCGTGATGACAGCAGTCATCTCAGGCTGTACCTCTGCAGAAAAAACCATAATGACAGGTCCGGACGGCAGCATAAAGGTGGCGCTTAACCTGAACAAAGAGGGGCAGCCTCTCTATACGGTAACGTACCGTGACACAGCTGTGATCTCCGAAGGTTTTCTGGGGATTGTCAGAAGTGATGCTGATTTCTCTTCGGGTCTGAGGCTTGATTCGGTATCAGGGCCGGAGGAGGTGAGCGAGAGTTATACTCTTCTGCATGGCAAGAAAAAAGATGCAAAATACAGTGCGTTGAGACATACGGCACACCTCTCCTCTTCCACGGGTGAGGCAATGGATATTATCTTTCAGGTCTCTGATGACGGGTTTGCTTTCTGTTACAGGTTCCCCGGCGCATCTGAAGAGATGAAGCAGATCACAGAGGAAAAGAGCTCGTTCGGTTTCGCAGAGGGTACCCTTGCATGGATTCAGCCCAGGGCTCCGTCCAAATCTGGATGGAACCAGACCAATCCTTCATATGAGGAGAACTATCTGATGGAGGTGGCGCTGTCAACGGTTGCAACTGACACAAACGGATGGGTCTTCCCTGCCCTGTTCCGTTCGGGCAATTGCTGGGTGAATCTGACTGAGAGCTGGCCTGACCGCAATTACTGCGGCAGCCACCTGGCAAAAGGGACCGGGGCCAACGAGATGGTTATTTCTTTCCCTGAATCCACTGAGGGTTACACAGGTGGCTCAGTTTTGCCGGAATCAAAACTCCCGTGGCAGACACCGTGGCGGATAGTGACACTGGGCAGCACCCCCGGTGTCATAGCTGAGTCAACACATGGCACTGACCTAGCTCTTCCGCCAGAAGAAGGCGATTTCAGTTATGTCAGACCCGGGAGAGCTGCCTGGAGCTGGGCACTGATGAAGGACAGGTCTGTCAACTATGAAACGCAGAAGCGGTTTATTACATATGCCGCAGAGATGGGCTGGGAATACTGCCTCATTGATGTCAACTGGGACGAAACAATTGGCTGGGAAAAGATAGCCGATCTGGCCCGGCTGGCCGAAGAGAAAAAGGTAGGTCTGATAATGTGGTACAACTCTGCTGGCGACTGGAACACTGTCACATATCATCCGAAGGACCGGCTTCTGACACCAGAGTCAAGGGAGGAGGAGTTCAGCAGGCTGGAGAGTCTTGGTATAAAAGGAATCAAGGTCGACTTTTTCGGCGGTGACGGCCAGTCGATGATGGATTACTACCAGGATATCCTTGCCGATGCCCAGCGGCACAGGTTGGTTGTCAACTGTCACGGATCGACCCTGCCGCGCGGTCTGCACCGTACCTGGCCCAATCTTGTCTCCATGGAAGCAATAAGAGGATTCGAATTTGCCACCTTTGACCAGGCAACTGCGGACCTCGTTGCTTCAAAGGGCACAATGCTTGCATTTACACGCAATGCGTTTGATCCCATGGATTTCACCCCGGTTTGCTTCACGGAGTACGATAATTTTGAACGCGTTACCGGCAACGGTGCCGAACTGGCCCTTGCTGTTCTGTTTCTCTCGGGGGTGCAGCATTATGCCGAGACTCCGAAAGGGATGGCAACTGTTCCTGACTACGTAAGGGAGATGATGAGCGAGATACCGGTGAGCTGGGATGAGACCATGTTTATTGACGGTTACCCAGGCAGATATATCGTACTTGCACGAAGATCAGGAGATGACTGGTATGTTGCCGGTGTGAATGCCGGGGAAGATACTATCAGACTAAATCCGGACCTGCCATTTGCTGACGGCATCTCAGGAACTGTAGTTACCGAAGGAGAGACACTCCGGTCATTCTCGCAGGGTACGATCACTCCTGACCAATCAGGCACGGTAAGCGTTCAAATAATGCCAAACGGCGGCTTTGTTATCAGGTTTGAGAAACCTGCACTTTAAATTCAGAACCGATGAGAAAAAACATACTGAACCTGGTGATTTTCCTTGTAGCAGCCACTGGCTGTGATATGCTTAATAAAACTCCCGGAGATAACCTCCTCTGGTATGACAAACCCGCATCGGAGTGGACCGAAGCCCTTCCGGTAGGGAACGGCCGTCTGGGGGGAATGCTCTACGGTGATCCGGCCGTTGAGCATCTGCAGGTGAATGAGGAGTCGCTCTGGGGTGGAGTCAAGGTTCCCAATAACAACCCCGGTGCGCTGGAGAACCTGCCCCGGATCAGGAAGCTTATTCTTGAAGGGAGCATTCCGGAAGCCTATGAGCTTGCTGAAAAGCATCTGGCCGGGATACCGGGAAAAACATGGTCATACCAGACCGTTGGAGACATCTTCTTCAGGTTTGCTGACACTGCTGCCACGGTGACTGATTACCGCCGGGAGCTGGATCTTTCGACCGGTATTGCCTCGGTCAGCTTCAAAAGAGACGGGAAAAAAGTTGAGTATGAAGTCTTCGTGCCTGCACGGGAGGATCTGATTGTCATCACAATGAAGTCACAGGAAGAGGGAGGGCTGGACATGGAGATCATGATGACACGGCCTCAGGATGCTGATATAACAGTCTCTGAAAACAGGATTGACATGGAGGGGCAGGTGGTTGACCCGGTTGACCCAGAGAGAGGACCGTCTGGTGAGCACATGAAATTTTATGCATCACTGATTATAACAAACTGTGACGGTATCCTGACCCCCGGGGAAAACAGCCTTGGCTATTCAGGAGGGAAGGAGATCACACTATTTTTCAATGCCCACACGGACTACAATATTGATTATCTGAACTTTGACAGAGCAATTGACCCGCGAAAGGAATGCACGGAGGCCATCAGCAAGGCATCATGGACATCGATGAGTCAGATACGTAACGGACATAAGACCGAGCATTCATCCATGTTCAACAGGGTGAAGCTCTCGCTGGGCGGCGATCCGGCACTTAACGAGATCCCAACAGATGAGAGACTGAGGAGGTTTCAGGCGGGGGAGGATGATCCGGGACTTATTGCCACATACTTTCAGTACGGACGTTACCTGTTGATGGGATCATCTCGTTATCCGGCACGACTGCCTGCCAATCTTCAGGGCATTTGGAACAAGGACATAAACGCACCGTGGAACTCGGATTATCACACAAATATCAACCTTCAGATGAACTACTGGCCGGCTGAAATGTGCAATCTGACCGAAACTACAGAGCCGCTGACACGTTTTATGGAGAAAATAACCGGTCCGGGAAGTGTCACAGCACGTGATACTTACGGTGCGAAGGGGTGGACTTTGCACCACACCACTGATGCCTTCGGCAAGACCGCGGTGCTTGACGGAGTTTACTGGGGAATGTTTCCCCTGGGGGGAGCCTGGATGACGCTTCCGTTATGGGAACACTATGAATTTACAAATGATACGGCATACCTGCGTGAGCATGCATACCCTGTGATGAAGGGTTCGGCGGAATTCATAAGGACTTTCCTGGTTCCGGACAGCCGGGGCCTCCTTGTCACGGTCCCCTCCTACTCGCCTGAGAACAGTTACATTGATCCCGTTTCGGGAAAGGAGTTCAAGCTGACCTATGCTCCGTCAATGGACAACCAGATCATCCGCGAGGTTCTCGGCAACTGCCGGAAGGCTTCAGCAATCCTTGGTGTTGACCGGGAATGGGCTGACTCGCTGCAATTCATCCTTGACAGGATCCCTCCCGACAGGGTGGCATCAAACGGTACGATCATGGAATGGATAGAGGAGTTCAAGGAGGCCGAGCCTGGGCACAGGCACATGTCTCATCTCTTTGCCCTCCATCCGGGCACGCAGATTACCCCGGAGACCCCGGAGCTGTATGCTGCAGCGCGCCGCACGCTTGAGCGGCGTCTTGAGAACGGCGGAGGACATACCGGCTGGAGCAGGGCATGGATAATCAACTTCTACGCAAGACTGCATGACGGAGATGAGGCGTACAAACATCTCAGGCAGCTTCTTGAGAAATCTACGCTGCCAAACCTCTTTGATAACCACCCCCCTTTCCAGATCGACGGCAATTTCGGCGGTACCGCCGGTATAGCCGAGATGCTTCTCCAGAGCCAGAACGGGGTGGTGCAGATACTCCCTGCTCTTCCTGCAGCATGGCCCGAAGGAGAAGTATCAGGATTGAAGGCCAGGGGTAACTTCGAGGTCGGGATAGCGTGGACCGGAGGCTACGCCACCCGTATCACCGTGAAGTCGCTCTCGGGAGCGCCCCTGGAAATGACCTACAGCGGAAACGAAATCCGGATGGAGACTGAAAAAGGGATCACCTACAATTTTGACAGCGATCTGAAATGGACAAAGTGATCTTTTTCATCGCGCTGAGCCTGCCGCTGATATTTTTCTCTAAGCAGAGCCTGTTCGAGCCGCACAGCCACGGGTTCACAAGGTTTTTCAGCTGGGAGTGCATCATCATCCTCTTCGTCTTTAATTACACGGTGTGGTTTAAGGAGCCTTTCACAGCAAAGCAGATTGTATCCTGGCTGTTGCTGATAATCTCGCTATGGTTCCTGATTGAGTCGGTGGTGAGACTGAGTCGTGCCAGGAAACCAGGTGTTGTCAGGGTTGACGAGAAGCTTTTCAGATTTGAAAAGACAACTGAGCTGGTCACAACCGGCATCTTCAGATACATAAGGCATCCGATGTACTCATCGCTGCTTTTTCTCACGTGGGGTATATGGTTCAAGCAGCCGCTATGGTATCTGCTGCCCATAGCACTGCTGGCATCATGGCTTCTGTGGCTCACCGCCAGGCGTGATGAGAAAGAGTGTCTCTCCTATTTCGGTGAGAAATACAGTGATTACATGAAAAAGACGAAGAGGCTTATCCCCTTCATTATGTGAGACAGCAGTAGGCCCGGATGATTGAGTGTCAGAGATTCTTGTCAGGGTACATCTCGTTCCAGTGCTGAGGCTGGTTCCTGAGTTTCATGTCAAACCATGACATGATTGTGTTATGCCATTCAATACGCTTTTTATAGTCAAGAATATGATGGTTTTCGCCACTGACAAGGACCATCTCCACATCCCTGCCCAGAATTTTCAGGGCTGCATAATACTGCAGGCTCTCACCTACCGGCACGTTGGTGTCAGCCGTTCCGTGGAGGAGTAGTATAGAGTTACTGAATTTGTCAGCGTTGAATAACGGGCTGTTATCCACATATATATCACGCCTGTTCCAGGGATAGCTCCCTTTGGTGGCACCCGAGCTGTAAGAATAGCCCCAGTATCCCTCACCCCAGTAGCTGGTGATGTCACTGATGCCGGCATGGGCAATTGCAGTCCGGAAAATATCAGTGCGGGTCTGCAGCATCATCGTGGTGAACCCTCCATATGAAGCGCCAATGCATCCGACATTGGCAGCATCGGCTGACGGGAACGCTGCCAGGAACTTCTTTGTACCTTCGATTATATCATCAATTGCCTCACGCCCCCAGCCGTTTACGTGCAGGGCTGAGAAATCCTGTCCGAATCCCGTTGATCCCGAGGGCTGCAGGACATAAACCATATACCCTTCTGCAGCCCATACTCCCTTCGGATAACGCCCCCCGAAAGACCTGTCGGTCGGTGTTGTCCCGCCATAGAAGTTTACAATCAGGGGGTACTTTTTTGAAGGGTCATAATTTACCGGGTAGTATACCCTTCCATAGATTGTAGTTCCCCGGGAGTTTTTGAAATTCCATTCTTCAGTCCGGCCTGACAACACATCTGCCAGACGGTCGGCACCCGGATCCGAGAGCAATGATGATTTCCCGGTTGCCAGGTCAATTGCATAAAGTTTTTCCGGGGTGCTGATACTTGTTCCGCGAAGCACTGCAATATTACTTGTTTCCGCAAAGTCTAAGGAAGTGACAACCTCCACCGGCACATCGATTTTTGTGAAGCTCCGCCTTTTCGGGTCAAGCCTGTAGAGATTCACGTAGTCGCGTTCCGTGGCAGTAAGGTATATTTTGCCGTCCGGGGCCCAGTGTGCCATCCCGGCTGCCGGGTCAAAATTGCGTGTGAGAGGCTCGGCTTTACCGGTTTTCAGATCAAAAAGATAGAGCTGTGTATCATAGCTGTTTGGGATCCGGCCTTCGCTCACCTTCACCCCCAGGCTGCCGAAAGTCTCCGGTCCGCCTGATACGAGCAGTTGTGTTCCGTCAGGAGAGTACTGGCATGAACCGCCGTACAGCTTGTCCTTCCATATTGTATCGAGGCGCATGGTACTGATCTCCAGCTCATAAAGAGTCTGCTTGGAGAAAGGGACCTCGCTGTAGTCCTGGCGTGAGACGGAGAAGAGAACCCGCCGGCTGTCGGGGCTGATTGCGTGCAGCATGGCTGAACTTGATCCGGCGGTAAGAGGTTGTGACACCTTTGTGCCAGGGTTATAGATATACAGATAGCTCCGGTTGCGCGTTCCGGGAATACGGTCCTCGTTGTCAAAAACCCGTTTCAGATCGCCTGTTTTCTCAGCCTCCTCATTACGTGAGTACACAAAATAATCTTCTGCCGGTGACCATACAATGCGGCCGGGCGATTTCAATCCGGAGGCGGCAACGCTCTCCGCACCGGTTGTCATGTCATACATGATCACATCGCTGGTCCCCTCCCTGTCAACATGGTAATAGAAGCGGTCTGATCGTGGCATCCAGTCTGCACGGAGGGCATTGTTTCGCAGAGCGAACAGGTTTCTGTTCAGCTCCAGATCATAAACCAGGAAGGAGCTCTGGGGTTTCCCGCTTCCCGGCAAGACCTCAGTGGTCTGGATAAGAACATATTTGCCTGAAGGAGAAAGCCTTGCTCCTGATATGATCACCCCTTCAAGGATATCGTTGATTGTAAGTGTCCGGCCGGGATTCGTGCTCCACGAAAGTGCAGCCGAATCGTTTGCTGCAGATACGTCAGCGGCGAACCTCAGTGTTTTTTCCGTGCTGATTAGTTTCAGGCTCACCTCGTGAATTCCTGTTCCCAGAATCAGATCAATCTTAACAGGCTTGTCAGAAGGTTTGCCCTGTGATTTCACCTTTTTCCCGTTGAGGCTGAGCTCGAAGATCGCGTTGGTTGAAATATTGACCGAAGCTTTGGTCCACCGGTCGCTGCTGATGAAACCGGCCATACGGACAAGCTGGTTCTCACCGTTGACTGAGGTGAGAATGCTGTCACCCGGCAGAATTACGACAGGCCATGTTTTCAGGTCTGCATCATCAGACTGCACATTTTCAAGAAGGGCTGCCTCGTCAAATTTTTTGCCGTCAACCGATGGCTGATCAGCAAAGAACGGCATAAACAGTTGGGTGACTCCGGAGATTCTCCAGTCATTACATACAGTTTTGTTTTGTGCAGTTATCACTCCTGCCATCAGCAACAGGAATAAAAGGCCGGTGAGTTTTTTCATTCTAATTGATTTTTATTGATTTCGGTTGTATCAGTGAAAAATCCGGATAACCTACCTCCAGCTGTCAATTTTATCGAGCGGATAGATCGGCCTGGGGATATGCACATAGTTAAGTGCGAACGGGTCGGTATTGCTCAGTCCCGGTGAGATCACATTGACAGTCTTCCTGTTGTAAAGGAGGTAGTTGTACCTGAACGGGAAGAGGTTCTTAACGACTACTATATCAGCTTTCCAGATTGAGAGGCCGAGATCCTTGAAGTCGGCCGGCGTTCGTGAGGCCATCGGCAGTTCCGAGACAATCAGGTGGATGCCGTTGTTTTTCACAATAACTGTTTTCCCGAATGAGGTCTCCTGTTTGAGAGTCACAATCCCGGTGTATGTGAAGGGCTGGTTATAGACTGTATCTATCTTCCCTCCCACAGCCAGTGTCACCTCATCGCCCACGTTTCTGTTCCATGCATCGCGTGCTGCAGCCTCATCGCGCAGGGTGATGTATGAGGTCAGCTCACTGCCCTCTTCCACAAGTGCCTTGAGTATCCAGGTGCTTTCACCCGGCGTGCCTGTGCCAACGGCGTCGGATACATCGCAGAAAACCAGGGTTCCCAGGGCACGGGCAACCTTTTTGTCCCGTGCCATTGCCACTGCCTCTTCGGGGGAGTTGCCCTCCGGCTGTGGCACATCGCGGACAGCCCATGCCATCTCAGAAATCTCATCGGCCAGTTTTCGCGACAGCTCTTCCTTGCCGTTGGTGATTGCGATTGTACTGTAGCCCAGTTCAGGATCATCTATCCAGATATGGACCGGGAAGAATGAGACGGAGAGGACATCTTCCTGTTTCTCCATCTTCTTCATAGACGAAAATATCTTGTTGAACGGGGGAAGGAAATCCACATTAATCCCGCCGCCCTTCAGAAGCTTCATCTTATTAACCACCATTACCGGCTCAATCTCACCAAGGACGGTTCTTATCAGCAGGTCACCCGCCCTGAAAGCAGTCTTGAAATGGTCACGGTGGGGGTTGGTGTGATAACCTACTATGATATCTGCATTCTCAGCCCTTCGCTTTGTGACATTGGCATGGAGGTCAAAGGTCACGGCAATTTTAACATCAGGTCCCAGGGTGTCCCTGAGTGCTGTTATCAGGTCGCCCTCGGGGTCAAACATACCCTGTACCCCCATTGCACCGTGAAGCGAAAGATATATACCGTCAACCTTCTCCTGACTGACGGCTGCATCTATGATCAGGTTCCTGATTTTCCTGTAGAAAAGGCTGTCTACCGGTCCTCCTGACATTGACTTGGCCTGCAGGATCGGAATGGCTTTGATTCTTCCCCTGCCGCTCTTCTCCACTGCTGAGAGAAACCCGGCCAGTTGCTTGTCTTCTTCGACAGCTGATGGGGGAACATCTTCGCCGTAGAAGAGATGATCCGCCTTGAAGTTTACCTCGGCAGTGATTACCGGGGAAAAGCTGTTGACTTCATGCATGAACTCAGCATAGAGTATAACTTTTTGATCTGTAGTGATTTGAGCGTTATGCTGCACATCACTTCCCGAGGCTCCCTGCCTATTACAGGAGACAAAAGGAAGAATCGTCAGCAAAAAGATCACATTGGTCAAAATCAGTCTGGTGGAATAGTAATTATGGGTCATCTCTTTATTATTTTTATGCAAAGCAGGAAAGAAATCTCTTGTTACCAGTTATGCAAAGGTATAAGAGTACTGCAATATTTGAGGCAGAGAGCGGATTTATGAATTCAGTCCTTCAGAAAAAATTTAGTAATAGATTCTAACCCGGAAAAGGATATTTCTATGCTGGAATGGCTCAGACACCGCAGATACGGCAAAAGGTACGGATATGAGGTACTGTTCCGCAGACAGGACATGGCAGTCAGGGGGAGGCCAGGCATCATCCTGGCTGATCTCGGCATGCCCGAATCACATGACCCTGCTTTTTACACCAGGTTCATGGATCATGTCTTTGCTTACTCAATTCCTTCCTTCATTCAGCCCCTTGTGCTTGCCGACAGGGGTCTGGCTCTGATTGACCCGGGTAATCCCCTGGCCAGGGAGCCTTTCACCCCGAAGCATCTGGTTGACATGAATGGTTCCTCAACAAACAGGGAAAGGAAACCGTATGTTGATTGCGAGGTAAGCTGGCGTCCGCCCGGCATGAAGAACAACCCGTCAGATCACGGCTATTTTCTCTACAGGGGTGATGGTAAAGGGGGTGCACCTGAGATTTGTCAGAAGACTGCTGCCAAGGTAGCCGGCTGGTATTACGGTCATCTCATCCCCGAGAAGAGAATCGCATGGTCAGAACAGTGCGGTAAAGTATACCGCGAGACTGAGGCACTGATTAAATCCGAATATCCGGAAGTAGTGGTACGGCATGCCCGCTACATGTACCCCGAGTCGATCAGGGAAGCTACAGATCAACTGTTTACAGAAGGTTGTGAAACAGTAATTTATCACTGCTTCTGCAACCCCGTATATTCGGATTTCGAAGATTATTCTCTTGCTCTGCGGATGGTGCACCGGTATGTACACGGCCGGGGGAAGGTGGTCTGCGCCGACCAGCCGGGGAACCATCCGGAGATGCGACGGGCATACACGGAGCTTGCCGCTGATATCATCTCTGAGATACCCCATGAAGCAAGCTTGCTTCTGATCTTATCAAGGCACGGACACCCTTTCAAGAGCGAGACACTTGATATGCGGAGTCCTGATTTTACAGTCCCGCTCGAAAAGGAGATGAGAACGCTGCTGGAGAAACGGACGGGCAAGGGTGACCTGGTATGGAGCCACGATGAATTTGCAGATGAGTACTGGGATCCGAAACAAAGGAAGCTCTCCACATACGGGGCATACCGAAAGGCGATTGATGAGGGATATGACTTTGCCGTGGAGGTTCCCGTTGATTTCATAGCAGAGAACACCGATCTGATGTTCTTTCATGCAATCAAGAAATTCAGGGCATTCAGGGAATATGATCCGTTTCAGCCGGTACCCTACCCCGACTGGGAAAAACCGTTGAGAAGGGTCTTCAGGGAGGGAAAGACAACCGGCATCTATGCCGGCTGTCCCGTTGGGAAATACAGCAGACCGGTGGCTGAAGCCGCCTACAGGTCGGTGGCTGAAATATTGAACCACAAGTGACAACCGATTGTTGACCAGTCTGAAAATAAGCATACTAAAAATGATGACAGCAGAAAAACGGGTAGTAATGTCGGTGCTCTTACTGATGACCGCGGTGACAATGTCTGCACAGACCGGCGGAGAGTCTTTCTCGGAAGCGAGCCTGGCGGCAAATAATGCGGGGATGTATGTTCTCGGAGGCTGGGCGCTGGCGAACATGGCTGCAGGTGCATACGGATGGGTTGCATTTGAAGGAGAGAAGAAGTATTTCAGCCAGATGAACCTCTTCTGGAATGTTGTCAACCTCTCAATTGCAGGGTTCGCACTGTACAGCAATTACAGCACTGACGTTTCCCTTATGAGCGAAGGAGAGCTTCTGGCCAGGCATCTTAAAACGGAGAAGCTCTTTCTGATCAATTCCGGACTTGATGTGGGCTACATGGGTGCCGGACTCCTGATGAGGCACCTCTCCGCCAACTCGGAGAAGAGGGGTGATCTGCTGAAAGGCTATGGCAATGCCGTGATATTGCAGGGCGGATTTCTCCTTGTGTTTGACATGGTTATGTATTTCATATTTCATGATATCAGACCCGGCAATATTGAACCGATGGCGGTGATGTTTGACCGGGAGACAATAGCAGCAGGCATACAAATCATATTCTGACCTGAAGGCATTATTACAGGAAAGCATTAATTGGCAGAAGAATCATATGAAGATACTCCTCACCGGTGCCACCGGATACATAGCCAAAAGGCTTCTCCCCTCACTTCTTGCAGGGGGGCACGAGGTAGTGTGCTGCGTGCGTGATGCCAGGAGATTTGACACATCAAGATTCGGCACGGAACGGCTTAGCGTGATAACAGCCAATTTCCTTGACAGAAGCTCCCTCTCCTCCATCCCGGAAGATATTGATGTCGCATACTATCTGATTCATTCAATGTCATCTTCAGTTGGGAGTTTCGATGTAATGGAGAGGGAATCTGCAATAAATTTCAGGGAGAGACTTAACGAGACCTCGGTCAGGCAGGTAATATATCTCAGCGGAATAGTAAACAATGACAGCCTGTCGAAACACCTTGGATCGCGGAAGGCGGTTGAGGAGGAGCTTGAGAAAGGGAGATGGCATCTGACCACTCTGCGGGCGGGCATCATCCTGGGATCAGGGAGTGCATCGTTTGAGATAATCAGGGACCTGGTGGAG
>JAEYZD010000129.1 GCA_023430725.1 Bacteroidota bacterium
TCCCTGCCCTGATCAAGGCATCAGAAGAGGCTTCGAAGCTCTTTCCTTTCTTCAGCGTTGAGCTCTGCAAGGGTTTCTTCTGGTACTACCTGGAATACAACGGAAGAGCTCCAAGGGTCATGCCCGATAGCGGTCAGCGATGCCAGCCCTTTCCAAGGACCATGAAAGGAGAGCTTGTTTACAGGATACTCGTCCGCTCCAACACCATCTCGGTTGAGTTCTTTCATATACTCACTGACGGCGGAGGTGGTATATTCTTCCTGAAGACTCTCCTCAACTATTATTTCTTTCACCTTTCGGGAATCAGGGAGGTTCCCTTCCCGGAGGTCAGGGAAGGACCGCAGCCCGGCAGCACCGAGGATCTCTTCTCGAGACACTACGGAAAGGGGATGCCCAGTCCTGCTGTGATGCCGCGTGCATGGCACCTGCCATACAGGCTGCGTGATACTCCCAGGTTCCATGTCACCGAGTTTGGGGTACCGGCGGAAACACTGGCAGCAGTATCGAAGGCGGCCGGCAGCACAATTACCGAGTATCTCGCTGCCACCCTAATATATGTTCTGCAGGGGCTGCGCCAGGAAGCCGGTCACGGATCGCCCCACATAAGAGTGCAGGTGCCCTTCGATCTCCGGAGACGGTATGAGGCAACCACCCTCCGCAACTTTTCACTCTTCGCCATGCCGGCAATAGACGTACGAATGGGGTCTTACTCGTTCGAGGAGATTTTGCGCGAAGTGAAAATAACGATGCAGATGATGACTGACGAAAAGAGAATACGCCAGGTCATCAGCAGGAATGTATCGAAGGAAAAAAATCCGCTTATCCGCATAATCCCGCTATTCATCAAAAGTCCGGTATTGCGGTTCGCCTACAACAGGTTCGGCCCCAGCCAGTTCACAACAACAATAACAAACATGGGAAGGGTTACACCCACCGGCCCCGCAGCCGGACTGATGCAGTCAATGTCTGTGACCCCGCCTCCGCCACACAGTGCCATAAAGATCACCTCCGGGCTGATAACCCTTGGCCCTGAAACAATTATAACATTCGGATCACTAACGGACAGTACCGGACTTGAAAAAGAATTCGTGAGGAGTCTTACTGCTGCCGGAATACCGGTTAAAATTAAAACCAAGGATAACTGAAAAGACAATGGCAATCTGTAATAAATGCGGTGTCGACCTGGGAGAAGGAAATGAAAAATGTCCCTTGTGTGAGCCTTCTGACCCGCGCATTAGTCGGGTGGCTTCAGCTGCCGACCTGTTCAGGCTCTCGAAAATAGAGAACGCCCGGCACCTTTACGAGATAACCATGCTCCTGCTGGTCTCAGGTGTGATAATTACACTGGCTATTGATGCTGTCTTCGGCCGGGGAATGAACTGGTCCCTGTTCACAACAATATCAATAGGATATCTGATTGTCTTCATCTCCTCACTGTACCTGCTAAGGGGCAGGCCGTACCTGGCAATCACATCAGCCACAGCCGCCACTCTTGCATTTCTGTGGCTGGCTGATCTGCTGTCGGGTAACAGCGGATGGTTCCGAGCCCTTGCAGGGCCCCTGGCAGCAGGGGCAGGTCTGCTCACTGCAACTGTTCGTTTCCTCAATTCGCTCTCGAGGTACAGGGGACTGAACCTGCTGGCTTCAATCCTGCTTGCAATGGCAATCTTCGCACTGCTGACGGAATATCTCACTGACCGGCTCCTGACCGGCACATGCAACCCGCAGTGGTCTGTCGTAACTGCTGCATCACTGTTCATAATTGCAATGTTCTTTATCTTCATTCATTACAGGCTAAAACGCGGCAGAAGCCTTGGCCGTCTGTTCCACATCTGAGGACCGGTCCGCCTGCCTCTATAACATGCACGCACAATGCTCCGCGTGATAAGAATTGAAATATATTTACATCCTAAAACTTTCCGATGAAGAGATACCTGCTTTCGGCGGCATTGTCTGTTGCCTTCCTGCTTAACCTGTCATCACAGGGACTGTTGTCACCTGAACAATTTCTCGGCTACAAACCGGGGGACCGCTTCACACCCCAGCACACACTTACGGCATACTTCAGGCACGTTGCTGACAACTCCCCTTCTGCTGAGTATTTCCAGTATGGCGAGACATGGGAAGGCAGACCCCTCATCGTCTGCATCGTCTCTTCACCCGAAAACCTTGCCAGGCTTGATGAGCTGAGGCAATCCAACCTTCAGAGGGCAGGCTTCGCCGAAGGCAAACCAGCAGCAGATCCTGTTCCGTTTGTATGGCTGGCATACAGCGTTCACGGCTCAGAACCGGCAGGCGCCGAAGCCTCTATGAAGGTGCTCCATACACTCGTCACTCAATCGTATGAAGGATCTGCCGAATGGCTGAAGAACATGGTCATAATCATAGATCCATGCCAGAATCCGGATGGCCGTGATCTATTCACATTCAGGTATATGAGAGCCCAGGGATGGCCTAACAACATCAATCCCGAGGCCTGGGAACACAACCAGGGATGGCCCTCGGCAAGGCTCAACCACTATCTTTTCGACCTGAACCGCGACTGGAGCTGGCATGTCCAGAAAGAGACCCAGGCGCGCATGAAGCTTTACAACAGCTATATGCCGCATGTACACGCTGACTTTCACGAGATGGGGTCAGGCAGCACCTACTTCTTCCCTCCAGGCGCGGAACCGTGGCACCAGGTGATCACACCCTGGCAGAGGGAATTTCATGCCCTCACAGGCAAAAAAAGCGCTGAACTGTTTAATGCAAGCTTCAGGCTATACTACACGAATGACAATTTTGACCTCTTCTGCCCAAGTTTCGGCGACACATGGCCTCTCTTCAACGGGGCTATGGGGTTCACCTTTGAACAGGGCGGAGGAGCCCAGGCAGGCCTTGCCATGGATATCAAAGGGATGGACACCCTGACACTGTCTCACCGCATCAATGGACATTTCATGGCATCGATGGCTGTTGTAGCCACCGCTTCGGAAAACCGCACAAAGCTGCTCAGCAGTTTCTATGAATTCTTCTCCGGCGCCTCCTCGAAACCGGAATTCAGATACAAGACGGTAATAATCAAGGGGACGGCCGATGCCTCCTCGCTGCAGTCGCTTAAAAAGCTCCTCGAAAGCAACCAGATAAGGTACGAATCACCCCGTGTCACCGGAAAGAAGATTGCTGCATTTGACTACAGACGCGACAGGGAGGGAAGCGTAACTCTTGAGAAGAATGACATCATAATAAGCGCATACCAGCCCCAGGGAAGGCTGATGCATGTTCTGTTCGAGCCTGACTCCAATGCATCTGACTCAGTCAGTTATGATCTGACTGCATGGGCCCTGCCCTACGTTTACAACCTTGAGGCATATGCCACTACAGAGAGGGTGCCAGCGGCGGAGAAGAATGATGCCGCGGTGGCGAAGAGTGATGCCGCGGCGGCAGCCACCGCAGCACCGGCAGACACCACCGGTGCATATGCATGGGCCGCCTCAATGACCGGCTTCAGCGAACTGAAATTCATGGCCATGCTCTACAAAGCCGGTATGAATGTCCGTTCGGCACTCCACCCTTTCACAATGGATAGCATTGCATTCAACAGGGGTACTGTAATAGTTGCGCGAGGTGATAACAATGAATCGCAGGGGTTTGATGCGAAGGTGATGGCAGCGGCGGCAGCCAGCGGAGCCAAACCCGTCAGGCTGACCGGAGGCATCGTTTCGAAGGGAAAGGATCTTGGCTCTGATTACTCGCCTGTCAGGAAGGGCCCGAAGATAGCCCTTGTTGGCGGAGAGGGAACCTCACAGGCATTTGGTGAGATATGGTTCTTCCTGGAGAGAGAACTGGAATACCCCGTAACGGTCATTGACATCTCTGACCTGA
>JAEYZD010000149.1 GCA_023430725.1 Bacteroidota bacterium
ACCAGTCCGCTCCTGAGCTTTGGCTCAAACCAGGTGGTCTTGGGAGGCATGATATTACCCGTATCTGCAATTGTAATAAGCTGTTTCATCGAGACAGGATACAGTGCAAAGGCAACCTTCATCTCGCCGCTGTCAACCCTCCTCTTAAGCTCACCCAATCCCCTTATGCCACCAACGAAGTCAATCCTCTTTGATCTCCTCAGGTCCTGGATGTCAAGCAGGGGCAACAGCACCCGCTCTGTCAGGATTGTTACATCAAGAACGCCGATCGGGTCCTCATCGTTGAAGGTCCCCTTGCGGGCTGTCAGACTGTACCACTTGCCGTCAAGATACATCCCGAAATTATGAAGCTTCCCGGGCTTCCAGGTACGCGTTCCCTTCTCCTTCACCTCGAATGACTCCTGCAGCTTCTCAACGAACTGCGCCGGCGTCATGCCGTTCAGATCCTTCACCACACGGTTGTAATCGAATATCTTCAGCTGATCATCAGGAAAGATCACGGCCATGAAGAAGTTGTACTCCTCATCACCCCTGTGGGTGTGATTCTTCTCCCTCTTCTCCTTGCCTACAAGTGCTGCCGCAGCCGTACGGTGATGACCGTCAGCAACATACATGAACGGCACTTTTTCAGCAAAGAGCCTTTCTATCTCCCTGTTGGTCTTCTCATCCCACACAACCCAGAAATGGTGACCTATGCCGTCGCTGGCAACAAAATCATACTCAGCCTTTTCCTTCTTCACAATCCGCTCAACAATCTTGTCCAGTTCCTTCACTGCAGGATAGGCAAAGAAGACAGGCTCAATATTGGCATTGTTGGCCCTGACATGAATCATACGGTCTTCCTCCTTATCCGGACGGGTCAGCTCATGTTTCTTAATTATGCCTGACAGATAATCGGTTACAGCCGCAGCTCCGACGATGCCGTACTGCGTCCGTCCGTCCATTGTCTGCGCGTAGATGTAGAAATGGTTCTGGCGGTCATCAACCAGCCATCCCCGCTTCTGCCATTCGGCAAAATTCTCAACCGCTTTTCTATAGACCTCCTCTGAATGCACATCCGTGCCTTCCGGTAGGTCAATCTCGGATTTGGTAATATGAAGGAGTGATTTCTCATTGCCCCTGGCCATTGCAGCAGCCTCTTCCGAATTCATGACGTCATAAGGAAGGCAGGCGATCTCTGATGCCAGGTGGGCCGGGGGTCTCAGCCCCCGGAAAGGTTTAACAACAGCCATATCTGAATATTATCTTTTCTATCTGGGTTTGTTCACTCTGAAGGTCTCGTCACCGGTGGCAAGGAAGGATACTATCTGGCGGGCAGCTGCCACACCTGCATTGATGTTCGCCTCCTCAGTCTGGGCTCCCATCTTCTTAGGAGTGAAGAAATAACGGCCGGCAAACTTCTGTGCAAATGTCTCAGCATTGTCCGGGGATATGTCTGAAAGATACTTCAGATCACTCCTCTTTTCCATCAGGGCCACCAGTTCAGCCTCATTGATGACCTCCTTGCGGGCGGTATTTACGAGCACTGCTCCCTGTGGCATGAGAGACAGCAGCCTCTCGCCTATCGAACCCTTCGTCTTTTCATTGGCAGGTATATGCAATGACACGTACTGACACTTCGAGTACAGCTCTTCAATGGTATCCACCGGTGTGACCGCGGCTTCGGCAATCGCCTTCCTGTCAACGAAAGGATCAAAGGCGAAGACCTTCATTCCGAACCCAGCCGCAATACGGGCCATGCACCTGCCCACGTTGCCGAAGGCATGTATACCAAGAGTCTTGTCCATCAGTTCTGAACCCGACTTGCCGTCAAAGCCACCACGGGCAGAATAAACCATCATGCCGAAAGCCAGCTCGGCTACTGCATTGGAGTTTTGTCCGGGAGTGTTCATTGCAACAATGTTGGCACCGGTGCATGCGTTCAGGTCAAGATTGTCATAACCGGCTCCTGCCCTGACAACTATTTTCAGCTTTGGTGCAGCAGCAATAACCGCCGCATCCACAATATCCGAACGGACTATCATTGCATCGGCATCAGCAACAGCTGCATGCAGTTCCTGGGGGGTCTTGTACTTCTCCAGAAGCGCAAGTGTATGCCCGGACTTTTCCGCCACCTCCCGGATCATGGCGACGGCTACAGGGGCAAAAGGTTTGTCTGTGGCAACAAGTATCTTCATCTCAACCTCCTTCTAGTATTTGTTTGCAAATTCCTTCATGCATTCAACGAGAGCGCTGACACTCTCAATCGGAAGAGCATTGTACAGCGATGCACGGAAGCCTCCTACCGAACGGTGACCTGCTATCCCTACCATCCCTTTCGACTTGGCGAAATCGCCGAATTCCTTCTCCAGCTCCTTGTAATTATCTGACATAACGAAGCATACGTTCATCAGCGACCTGTCCTCCGGATCCGGAACGGTTACCTGGAAGAGCTTGTTGCGCTCGATCTCACCGTAGAGAAGCGCTGCCTTCTCCTCGTTGATCTTCTGCATGGCCTTCAGTCCACCCTTCTGCTTCAGCCACTCGAGGGTCTTGAGAGCTGCAAAGACCGGAAGCACAGGAGGAGTATTGAACATCGAACCCTTTTCGATGTGAGTCTTGTAGTTGAGCATCGTCGGGATCGGGCGGGTTACCTTGCCGAGCGCTGAATCCTTGATTATCACGAAGGTGACACCGGCCGGTGCAAGGTTCTTCTGGGCACCGCCGTAGATGATTGAATACTTTGATACATCAACCGGGCGGCTGAAGATATCTGATGACATGTCAGCAACGAGCGGAACCTTTACATCAGGATCCTTCTTCCACTGGGTTCCGAAGATTGTGTTGTTGGTTGTGAAATGGAAATAATCAGCGTCAGACGGAATCTCGAAATTCTTCGGGATATAGTTGAAGTTGCGGTCCTTTGAGGAAGCTACCTCTACCACCTCGCCGAACAGCTTCGCCTCCTTAAGCGCCTTGCCGGCCCATTCACCCGTGTTGATGTAAGCTGCCTTCTTCTCAAGCATGTTCATCGGAAGCATGGCAAACTGAAGGCTTGCACCGCCGCCAAGAAAGATAACCGAATATCCGGCCGGAATATCAAGCAGTTCCTTGATATGGTTTACAGCACTCTCCATCACTGCCTCAAACTCCTTGCTGCGATGAGAGACTTCCATAATTGAAAGTCCTGTTCCTGCGAAATCCCTGATTGCTTCAATCACCTTCTCGTTTGTGTACTGAGGCATGATTGAAGGTCCTGCGTAGAAATTGTGTTTTTTCATTTCCGGTAAGTTTATTTTTTGTTTAATAGTTTCTTCAATATTCTTCCGTGCCTCCAAAACCGGCAACTGTCAGATATGCTGTCAGAGGGCAACAAGCCTCCCTTCCCGAAGCACGGGTATGGCATCCGTCATGTCAAATGTATGACAATAACCGATACAGTCATCAAGTCCCTTTTCTCTCAGTCGTGACCGCTGGGCAGCCTTGTCAATGTATCCCGTCAGGTCTTCCCTGGCGGCCTTCCACAGGTCGGCAGCTGCATGGACAGAGTCACAGATGGTTGCAAATCTTCCCCCTTCAAGCAGCCGCAGTGCAATTGCACCTGCACATACGGCATCCTCCAGGCTGAACCGGTTTTTCCATCCGGCACATACTATTATGACCTTGCGGTCCTGCGCCTCAATCCATCTGCACAGGGCTGAAATGTTCAGATAAGATCCGATCACCACATCATGACTGCCGGAAGCTTTCTTCATAATACCCGTTCCGTTTGTGGTGCTGTAGACAACGCTCCTGCCCCTTACCTTCTCAGCCGAGAAGTTGAAGGGTGAATTACCGAAATCGGCAAAATCAAGAACGAAGCCGTCACGTTCAGCTGCCACAAGAAATCCCTTTGACTTCATCTCCCTTGCTTCGTCAACAGTGGTTACCGGGATAATCTCCATGACACCGTTGGCGAATGCAGTGCATATTGAACTGGTGGCACGCAGCACATCAACTATCACGACAACAGCCTCACTGTCAGCGTGTGCGTCAAAGGCAGCGGGGGTGAAGCATATTTCCAGGCTCCTCTGTGTCATGTCGGCCTTATGCAGTCGCGTATGATTTACTGTTTGTAAAAGGGTGTTGCAGCCACCTTTGCCTTCAGATCCCTGCCCCTGACGCGGATGAAGATTTCAGTGTCATTCTTCCAGAATCCCTTGTTCAGGTAAGCCATGCCGATACCCAGTTTGAGTGACGGTGCCATTGTCCCGGAGGTGACCTCTCCGATCAGGTTGCCACCTGCATCAACAACCTCATAGTGCTGACGGGGAATTCCCTTGTCAATCATCACGAAGCCCTTGAGGCGCCTCTCTGTTCCCTCCTCCTTGTGCTTCAGCAGCAGATCCCTGTCTATGAAGTCCTTTCCGGGAACGAATTTCGTGATCCATCCCAGGCCAGCCTCAATCGGAGAGGTTGTATCATTTATGTCGTTGCCATAAAGGCAGAATCCCATCTCCAGACGAAGGGTATCCCTCGCCGCAAGGCCAATGGGCTTGATACCAAACTCTTCTCCGGCCCTGAAGACCTCCTCCCAGAGGCGCGGTGCATCGGAATTCCGTATGTAGATCTCACATCCGCCCGAGCCGGTGTACCCGGTGGTGGAGAAGATGACGTCATCAATTCCGGCAAACTTCAGCACCTTGAATGTATAATATTCCATATCCAGAATGGGCTCCGCGGTCAGCTTCTGCATCGCCTTCAATGCAAGAGGACCCTGGACCGCAAGCTGCGCCGTGCCGTCAGATGCATTGTTCATATCCTTGCCGGGACCGGCAGTTATACCAAAGGCAGCTGCATTCTTCACGCACCAATCCCAGTCCTTCTCTATGTTTGCTGCATTCACCACAAGAAGATACTTTTCAGCACTGAAACGGTATACGAGCAGGTCATCAACAATCCCTCCCTTACCGTTTGGGAAGCATGTGTACTGAACTTTCCCGTCAGTAAGGGCAGATACATCATTTGAGGTTATATGCTGCAGAAAATCAAGGGCACGCGGACCGTTGACCCAGAACTCTCCCATATGGGAAACATCGAAAACACCGACTCCCGAACGAACCGCAAGATGCTCATCGTTGATCCCCGTGTACTCTATGGGCATATTGTAACCGGCAAAGGGCAGTATCCTTGCTCCAAGTGCCTCATGGAATTTTATAAACGGAGTGTTTTTCATGTGATTAAGCTTTTGGTTATAAAACAAAAGTAGGGTTTTTCGGATCAATAAAACCTGCTTAAAATCATTTTTGAAATGCATGGCAAGACATTTCTCATGCTCTGTTGGATTCATTATGCCTATATTTGTACCCTTAAACAGACCCGGAGAGATGGAATACACAATTTTCAAACCTGAATACCTGCTTAGCATTTCCGGCGGCGAAAGGGAGATTATGGCTGAGATTGCCGGAATTTTCGGAAACCAGGTTCCCGAGTTTCTTACAGGCATGAGAAACCTGCTGAGGGATGAGAAATATCTTGAGCTCGGGCTGCTTGCTCACAAAGCCAAGGGGTCCGTAACCGTGCTTGGTATGGACGAAACGGCAAAAATGCTCAAGGAGTTCGAACTGCTGGCAAAAGCGGGTGAGCAGAAGGAGAGATATGAGGGTTTCATTGCAATGTTCGAGGCTCACTCAACCAGGGTAATGGAGGAGGTGAATCACTATCTCGGCGAAAACATCTGAATAAGAATGGTTATAACTGACAGAGTCGAAGGGATTGATACAATCAGCTTCAGGACAGACCGTATAAATGCCCTCAATGTAGACGTGATAAGACCTGTCATCATGAAAATGTTTGAAACCCCCTATACAAAGGTGGTGATTGACATGAGCGGGGTCAGCTATCTTGACAGTACGGCTTTTGCCATGTTCCTTCACCTCCTGCGGGTGGCAAGGTCAAACTACTGCACCTACAGGCTGTGCTCACTCACTCCCGGTGCCAGCGAGCTCTTTGATCTGCTGCAACTGAATCAGTCACTGGATATTTATCCCGACAGGGAAAGCTGCCTGGAAAGCTTCCGGATCAATTCTCCCTACTAAACATTTGTGATAATCAGTCCGCCTGACTGCACATCTATTTTCACACTCTTGTTCCTGTCTATTGTCCCGGCAATCAGTTCCCGTGACAACTCATTCACTATCTCTTTCTGAATCAATCGCTTCACAGGCCTTGCACCGAAGAGTGGATCAAATCCCCTGTCTGCAAGCCAGGCAACGGCCCTGTCGGAAATCTCACTGCGAAGCCCCTTCTCCTCAAGCATGGCAGCCACACGGCCAAACTGCATCCTGACTATCTCACGGATCTGATCACGGGTGAGAGGACGGAACATTACTATCTCATCCACCCTGTTCACAAACTCCGGCCTGAGGGTGTTGCGGAGCATCTGAACCAGTTTCTCGCGCAGCTGTTCAGCCCTCTCATCACTCATCACACCGTCACTTTCACCGATGCTTTCGCGGATGAGCGACGAACCAAGGTTGGAAGTCATAATAACAATAGTGTTCCTGAAGTTGACCGTCCTGCCTTTGTTGTCTGTCAGCCTGCCATCGTCAAGCACCTGCAGCAAAATGTTGAACACATCAGGGTGAGCTTTTTCGATCTCGTCGAGCAGCACAACCGAATAGGGTTTGTGCCTGATGGCCTCTGTGAGCTGTCCCCCCTCGTCATACCCGACATATCCGGGAGGCGCCCCTATCAGTCTCGAGACACTGTGTCGTTCCTGGTACTCTGTCATGTCAATGCGGGTCATCAGGTTCTCGTCATTGAACAGGTATTCGGCAAGCGCCCGTGCCAGCTCGGTCTTTCCCACACCGGTGGTACCCAGGAAGATGAATGATCCTACCGGTCTCTTTTCATCCTGCAGTCCTGCCCTGGAGCGGCGGACAGCATCGGAGACGGCCGTAATGGCTTCTTCCTGGCCAACTACCCTCCTATGCAGCTCTTCCTCAAGCCTCAGGAGCTTCTCCTTCTCACTCTCCAGCATCCGGGCAACGGGAATACCGGTCCACCGGGCAACTATCTCCGCAATGTCATCAGCGCGGACATCGTCACGGACCATCGAACCGGCGTCACGCTTGCCTGCTATCTCCCTGTTCAGACGTTCCACCTCCCGTTCATTCTCCACGAGCTTGCCGTAACGGATTTCTGCCACCCTGCCGTAGTCACCGGCACGCTCCGCCCTTTCGGCCTCGAACCTCAGGTCCTCTGCCTCACGCTTTCGCCCCTGCAGCGCTTCAACAAGCTCCTTCTCAGCCCTCCATCTCGCCTTCAGATCATCGCGCCCTGACGCAAGGTCAGCAATCTCCTTCGCCAGTTCCTGCTCCTTGACCGTGTCACCGTCACGGCGCACAGCCTCACGCTCAATCTCAAGCTGCCTGATCTGCCTTTCGGCAGTATCTATCTCCTCAGGCACTGAGTTCATCTCAAGCCTCAGCCTGGCAGCAGCCTCGTCAATAAGATCAATGGCCTTATCAGGGAGAAACCTGTCAGTGATGTAACGGTATGAAAGATCAACAGCAGAGATAATTGCTTCATCCCTTATAATGACCTTATGATGTGTCTCATATTTTTCCCTCAGACCTCGCAGGATTGAGACTGCATCAGCCCTGTCAGGCTCATCGATCATGACAACCTGGAAACGGCGCTCCAGGGCCTTGTCCGTCTCGAAATACTTCTGATACTCATTGAGTGTGGTGGCTCCTATGGCCCGAAGCTCTCCTCTGGCCAGTGCAGGCTTCAGAATATTGGCAGCATCCATCGCTCCCTCACCCTTGCCGGCTCCTACGAGAGTATGTATCTCGTCAATAAACAGTATTACCTCACCGTCTGAGGCGATGACCTCATTGACAACTGACTTGAGCCGCTCCTCGAACTCACCCTTGTATTTGGCCCCCGCAATAAGCGCTCCCATGTCAAGGGAGAAGATACGCTTCTGCATAAGATCCTCCGGCACGTCTCCCCTCACTATCCGGTGCGCTATACCCTCGGCAATAGCAGTCTTGCCCACTCCCGGTTCGCCAACCAGAATAGGGTTGTTCTTTGTCCTCCTGGACAGAATCTGAAGCACCCTTCTGATCTCTTCATCACGGCCGATCACCGGATCGAGCTTTCCGGCCCTGGCTCTCTCATTCAGGTCAATGGCATACCTGTTCAAAGAGTCATAGGTCTCCTCCGAAGTCTGGCTGTTCACCTTCGCCCCCTTCCTCAGATCGGCAATAGCAGTGTTCAGTGCACCTGCACCGAGGCCGTTCTCTTTCATCAGCTTCGGGACGCTTCCCGCGGAGTCACTCAATGCCAGCAGGATATGCTCCACAGATACAAACCGGTCCTGCATCCTGGCAGCATGATCTTCCGCCCGCCTGAAAACTCCCGAGGCCTCCTGCGAGAAATACGGTTCACCGCCGCTGACACGCGGATAGCCGTCAATTATCGCGTCAAGCGCCTTTCCAAATGCTGCGGCATTGACACCGGCTTTGGACATTATATATGATACAATATTCTCGGCCTCTGTCATTATACCCTTCAGCAGATGACCACACTCGATGGCCTGGTGACCCTTGCCCCCGGCAATGCTCACAGCCTTCTGTACAGATTCCTGTGCCTTTATTGTAAAATTCTCAAAGTTCATTTTTCCGACCTTTTACCGGTACTGTTCAATTTTTTTGCCATGGCCTTCCGGCGGCCTGATTCATGCCATATTGACAGACTGCGGATAATATAGGTGAACCGATGCCGTTATATATCTCTCAGGACCTGCAGCAAGGTTCCTGTACCTCTCCGGGATGAACGAAAAAATACTCAATACTCTGATGCATCTGTTTGCCATCATTGCCCCTGCACAGGGCAATGAAAACGACAGACGGCAGGTAGTTGAGGCCTTTCTCAGGCCACAGCTCAACCAGGAGGGGGTAAAGGCATACCTGAAAATTTTTGAAGCATACTACGCTGAAGCCCAGGAGAGGCTCAGAAAGGGTAAGGAGGCACGGAGAAATTCATCCATCTCGGTAAGAATCATCAAGATCTGCTTTGACATCGGGATGCAGCTCACACTCAACCAGAAGATAGTTGTGCTTGTGCAGCTTCTCGAATACTGCCGCTCGGACAATACCGGTGTGAGCAGCACAGAGCTTGAGTTCATCATCACAGCAGCCGAAGGGTTCAACATCATTCCTGAGGATTACCAGCTTATCCAGCAGTTCGTACTCTCCTCGCGCGAGGAGGTGCCCGAGTCGCCGCAGGTGCTGATAATCGACAGTGACCGCGCTTCGAAATATGAAAAGACAAGGCATATAGTAAACGATGCTTTCAGAGGCCAGGTCAGGGTACTCAACCTGCCGCAGGCTGACATGCTGTTCGTGAGGTCCTTCGGTACCGGAGAACTGCTGCTCAGCGGTCAGCTCAGGCATGAAGACCGGGTCTACCTCTTCGAGCGGGGTGCCTCCCTCAAGTTCATGAGCAGCAAACCCATATACTACTCAGAGGTAATAAGGCAGTTCCTTGATGAGAGCGCCCTAGCATCAAGGGTTGTTTACGAGGTGAATAACATAGAGTACAAGTTCAAGGGAGGGCAGGTAGGACTTCACCGGATGAGCTTTGCGGAAGAGTCAGGCAGGCTCGTCGGCATCATGGGAGCCTCGGGAGCCGGTAAATCCACCCTGCTGAGCGTCCTGAACGGCATCAACAAGCCCGATACCGGAGAGGTGCTTATAAACGGAGTGAACATCCATACAGATGCAGACAAGATCAAGGGCCTTATCGGCTATGTCTCACAGGATGACCTCCTCATAGAAGAACTGACTGTCTTTGAAAACCTCTTCTACAATGCCAAACTCTGCTTCGGCAACCTTGACGATGAAACAATCACCGGGAAAGTTGACGAGGTGCTTCACAGTCTCGGACTGCATGAGATAAAGGACATGAAGGTGGGCTCCCCACTCAATAAGAAGATCTCCGGCGGACAGCGCAAAAGACTGAACATCTCGCTTGAACTGATAAGGGAACCTGCAATACTCTTCCTCGACGAACCCACATCGGGACTTTCGTCACTCGATTCGGAGAACATCCTTGACCTGCTTAACGACCTTAAACTAAAAGGGAAACTGATATTCGTCGTCATCCATCAGCCCTCATCGGATATTTTCAAGATGTTTGACAGGCTGATCTTCCTTGACACCGGCGGGTATATGATCTATTACGGCATCCCTGTGGGCGCCATCGGCTACTTCAAGGACAGGATGCATCTTCCGAAATACAATGACAGTGAGTGTCCTGCCTGCGGCAACGTCAATCCTGAACAGATCTTCAGTATTGTGGAGTCGAAAGTGCTCGACGAGTTCGGCCGTCCGACAATGACACGCAAGGTCTCCCCTGTGGAGTGGAGTAACCACTTCAGCTCGGGGAAGGAGGACCGGCCGCCCAAACCCGGATCCGGCAACGGCATCCCGGAGATTACCCTGAAGACCCCGGGCAAGATGAAACAGTTCTCGGTCTTTGTACGGCGAGACATACTTGCCAAGCTTTCTGATGCACAGTACATGGTTATCACCCTGCTGGAGGCACCGGTGCTTGCGCTCTTCCTTGCATTCATAATACGCTACTTTGACGAGAGTGTCAGCAACCCGGCATATACCCTCCTGCAGAACACAAACCTGCCTGTCTATATATTCATGTCTGTTATTGTGGCCATCTTCATGGGGCTGACTGTCAGTGCTGAGGAGATAATCAAGGACAGAAAGATACTTAAGCGGGAGGCTTTTCTGAACCTGAGCTGGAACAGCTACCTGCTTTCGAAAATCGGGGTTCAGTTCCTTATCTCGGCTGTCCAGGCTGCCTCCTTCGTACTAATTGGCAATTCAATCTTCGGAATCAGGGGCATGTGGTTCGAATACTGGCTGGTTCTCTTCTCGTGCTGGGCAACATCAAACATGATGGGTCTGCTCATCTCAGACAGCTTCAAGACCGTAGTCACTATCTACATCCTCATCCCGTTCCTTGTAATCCCTCAGATAATCCTGAGCGGAATTATTGTCAAGTATGACAAGCTGAACCCGAATATCTCATCCCCTGTATCAATTCCCGTCTATGGTGAGGTGATTGCTGCACGATGGGGTTACGAGGCTCTTGCCGTGGATCAGTTCATGAACAACCGCTTCGAGAAGCAATTCTACGAATATGACAAGGTGATAAGCATCGCCAAGTTCCGGAAAGACATCTGGTACAACGAAATGAAGAGCATCCTCTCACGGCTCGAAAGCAATATCGAAAGAGAGCGCACAGGGAACTCGGACAGGAACGACATGATGCTGATCCGCAATGAAATAGAGGAGGAAAAAGAATTCACCACGGCAATTCCGTTTGATACCGGCATCCTTGATCCTGACGCAATCACGGCAGAATCCCTGGCTGCAGCCCGGGACTATATTGAAAAGGTCAGGAGGTATTATATTGAGGTGTCACGCGATGCCGTGGATGCACGTGATCAGAAGATCATCGCCTTCGAACGCGCAGACAGGGATGCCTTCATCATGATGAAGAAACAGTACACTAACGAGTCCCTTGAGGAGTTCGTGAAGAATGACAACGAGAAAGACAAGATCAAGCGCTACCGCGACAGGCTCTACCAGAATTATGATCAGATATTCTATGACCCGGCTCATCCGCTTGTAAAAGCGCACTTCTATGCACCCCGCAAACAGGTCTTCGGAATCTACGCAGGGACCCTTGCAGTCAATACGGGCATCATATGGCTTATGACCATTTCGCTTTACATATTACTCTATTTCAGGGTTCTGCACAAGGTACTGGAGTCATCGGAAAAGTTCAGGAGGGTAATGAAGGACAGGCGTGAAAGACGCGGAAAGAGATAACTGAGCCTGACGACACCAGCTGAAAAAAGCAAAAAAGTGGGGGTATAAGCCTGATGGCATATACCCCCACTTAATATTTTAACCGATCTGTAACCCTTGTTTCAGGGCATTACTCAACGATCTCTATCATCTTGAAAGGCACCTTGATGATGGAGTCATAGTCCTCACCGGCCTCCAGCATGTCCTCATCATCCTCCTCGTAGAACCAGTTTATCTCGACGTCGTGCTTTGACCTGTGAATTGATTCAAGCCTCTTGAAGACATCAAGGATGCATTTCGAGGAACTTGTGTTAAAATACTCCAGCCTGATGTTAACGACGGTCTTGTCAAGCGGTACCTGCATGTACTGATCAAGCCACTCATTCAGGGGCTTGTAAAACTCCACCGAGTTCTCGGGAATTGACCTGCCTTTAATCTCAAACACTCCCTCCCTTGCATCAAATTTAATGGACGGGGTTTTCGGAGTTCCTTCAATAATGATCGGTTCCATAGCTGTCTGTTATCTGTTTATGTTAGTCTTCTATAATGGTGCCACCACGGCAGTAAGCCTGAAAGCAGTGTTCAGGTTATCATATTTCTTAAACCTGAAATCGATCCGGTGGCCCGTTTTCCTGGCGATGTCAAGCAACCCCAGCCCGCCAAGCCCCTTTGCCGTTATCTCCTGGTGATTAAGGATATCCTTGTAGAGCTCCTTGATCTCCTCCGGAGTGGAACGGTTGATCCTTGTCAGCTTCTCCTCAAGCTCTTTAACTCTCACACCGGACACAAAATTGCATGTTGTCACCCGGTAACCCCTGCCTATCTTCTCCATCACCACCAGCCCGAACCTGTCAGGTCTTGCCGCATGGTATCCCCTGGGAACCCTGTCAGAATGATGATATAGGTTCTGAAGGCTCTCCACGAGCACATTGTAAACCTTTTTCCTCAGCCTCGGGGCTTCGCGCGTTGCAAGCAACTTTCTTTCCACAAGGTCCAGGGCTCTTGTAATCGTATCCGATTCAACATTTCCCTTGTAATAAAGGATAGCACCCCTGATGTCCAGGTCGCTTACAAGGTTTTCAAGGTCAAAGCTCATCGGGCCTCTGTGAAAGTATATAAGCTAGAACGAGCAACAAAAATAGATTATTGTTGCGAATACCCAACTAACCGCTCTCAATTTTACGGCCTCACACACTTTTCCTGCTCCCGCCATATAATTCGTATCC
>JAEYZD010000013.1 GCA_023430725.1 Bacteroidota bacterium
GATCAGGATTGAGCACAGGTACTTTGAGGAATCCAGACCGGATTCCGCAGGATGGGAGTATCTTACTACCTGGCAGGCTGCCACGGACCATCATTCCATCATAGAGCTCTTCAAACCTGTCTTCAGCGGCAGATGGGCAACAACAGGCGTCAGCAAGGGAGGTCAGACGGTCATGTTTCACAGGTACTATTATCCCGAAGATGTTGATGTCAGTGTTCCCTACGTGGCGCCTCTTAACTTCGGTCCTGAAGATGATCGGATGAAACCGTTCCTTGAGAACGTGGGAACAGCAGAGTGCCGTGAGAGAGTCTTCAGTTTTCAGAAGATGGCGCTTGAGAAATTTGATCAGCTATTCCCTTTGTTTCTGAAGTATGCAGAGGAAAGGGAATGGACCTTCGACAGGGTAGGCGGTCCTGAGACAGCCTATGAGATGACTGTCCTTGAGTATGAATTTGCATTCTGGCAGTGGGGGAGAGTGCCGTGTGACTCCATCCCGATGGATGGCAGTGATGAAAAGGTATTCAGGCATCTGGCATCCCTGGGTGATCCGCGCTATTTTGCGGACCAGGGGCTGGCGTATTTTGAACCATTCTTCTACCAGGCGATGACTGAAATCGGTTACTATGGCTATGATTTCGACAGGTTTGCAGGGCTTCTGAAACATGCCCGGAACCTGGAACAGCCTGAATTCCAGTTCTCAGCGCCGCAAGGGACTGAATATGTGTATGATTACGAATTCGGACAGAAGGTGGCTGAGTTTATCCGGGAAGAGGCCGGGCACTTTATTTTCCTTTACGGTGAATACGATCCGTGGTCGGCCACGGCAGCAGATCCGGGAGATAACGGGAATTGCCTCAAAGTTGTCAGGAAGGGTGGTTCTCACGGCACACGGATAAGGAACCTGCCTGATGAAAGCAGGGAGGAGGTAATTAGCTTGCTGGAGGAGTGGCTGGAAACTACAGCTGCCCGTTGAAGAAGTAAAATCCTGAGGCTCCTCATTGCATCATTTTCAAATATTTAAAATTATTTGCAATTGTTAAAATTAATTAAATACATTTGCATTGGCTAAATTGTTACGGTGTGGAGACGTGTTGTGTCTGCATAAGTATCAATAAGCTGATTACTAACTTTTTATTAACATTTTAATTTAATTTTCAAATGAACATTTTTGTAGCCAAGCTGAGTTCTGTAACAAAAGCAGAAGACCTTCAGGAAATTTTCAGCAAATTTGGAGAGGTAATCTCCGCAAAAGTTATCATGGACCGTGAAACCGGCTTTTCGAAGCGTTATGGTTTCGTAGAGATGGCAGATGACCGTGCCGGTTATGAAGCTATCGAAAAACTCAACAACTCAGAGCTTGACGGAAGTCAGATCATCGTTAAGAGGTCTGAGCCCAAGGCAGAGAAGAAGCCTTTCAGACCCCGTCGTGATTTTCGTGACAGGGGTGACCGTGAACCGAGATACTAGGGAATAGATCCGCGAATGCTGTACTGGAAGTAAAGCATCGCTTATAACGAAGAAAAGAGGCTGTCTCAGAAGAGGCAGCCTTTGTTTTTACGGGCATCTCCGGCGTTATGTCAGATTTCTGCTCTGGCTATTTGTATCCGATTATAGGTTCCCATCCGCGAAGGGCAAGCAAAACGAAGAATCCGACTGCATAGGCCAGGGCTATCCACCAGCCGCTTTTCAGCCATTTAACAACCGATCTTCCTTCCGGAAATTTGTTTGTAATTGCCACGCCGGCTGATGATCCGAACCATATCATCGACCCGCCGAATCCGACGGCATAGGCCAGCATACCCCAGTCATACCCGCCCTGTTCAAGTGCAAGCTTTGTCAATGGAATATTGTCAAAGACCGATGATACAAAGCCCAGCACAAAGCTTGTCTGCCATGATGCCACCGGCAGTTCTTCCACCGGCATCATTGAAGCGGAGAAGACCAGTGCCATAAGGAATATTGTCCCCTTGAGGGAGGTTTTAAGTTCGTTCCATGGTGTTGAGGTTATCAGGGCCCCGAGAAGAATCCCGATCCATACCCCTGCAGCCGGAAAGTCAAGCAGTATGTTCGTTGTAATGGCTCCGACCAGAATCAGGGCAACCACTATTATTTTCCGGTAATCGACTCTGATCCCGGCAGCAGCGTCATTTTGAATTGGCTGGTATCTTGTCTGGATGATTGACAGCGGAATGCCGAAGATCAGCAGGGCGGGTATTACTGCAACGTAGGCATGCAGAACGTTCATTGCAGGGACTCCGTCAATCCACATCAGTGTTGTGGTTGTATCACCTATCACGCTTCCGGCACCGCCCGCGTTGCTCGATGCGACAATCGCAGCAATGTAGCCGATGTGTACCTTGCCCCTGAATACTACCAGTGCAATAGTGCCTCCGATGAGTGCTGCGGCAATGTTGTCAAGGAATGAGGAGAGAATCGTGATCATCAGCAGGAGAGAGAAGGCCCCGAACCATCCGCTGCTGAGGTAATTGGGGAGAAGATCGGGGACATGTGACTCCTCAAACTGTTTGGACAGGATAGCAAAGCCCAGGAGCAATCCCATCAGGTTGATCAGGGTCCTGCCCTCTTCGCCAAGATGGTGGAACAGAAGGAAAGGATCGGCCGGGTCATTGAAGACCAGCTTGTAGATCAGTATCAGGGTCATGCCGGTAAGGGCCACCCACATTGTCTGTTTGTGGAAGAGAGCTACTCCCACAAGAGTAAGAGCAAAGAGCACGAACTCAAAGTTCTGAATCAGAAACATGTTACGGGATTTAAGGTTGGAGTGTTTGTCCTGCAATAGGATTTAGAGGATGCAAATATAAAGGGCTTCACCATTCGATGAAGCCCTTTTGCAGAATTTTTTTTTCAACCTCAGTGAATAATCTGTGCCTGGAGCCAGTAAACTCCTGCGCCTGCCAGGTATCCCACCAGTGCAAGCCATGATATCTTTTTCATATACCAGATGAAGTCAATTCTCTCGAGGCCCATGGCAGCCACACCTGCAGCAGAGCCTATGATGAGCATGCTGCCACCTGTTCCTGCACAGTATGCCAGGAACTCCCAGAAGAGCCCGTCCTGAACAAAGAAGGCGGCGTATGCAGGATCGGCAGCCATCCTGAGCATGTCAGGCGAAACCACTTCATACATACCCATTGCCCCGGCAACAAGGGGAACGTTGTCAACAACGGCAGATATGGCACCAATTGCCAGGTTGATCAGGTAAATGTCACCCAGTTTATCATCGAGGAATCCGGCAAGAAGGCTGAGGTGGCCTGCACTCTGAAGTGCCGCTACAGCAATGAGGATGCCAAGGAAGAAGAAGATTGTAGGGGTATCAACCTTCTTGACAATATTGTAAATAGTGAGTTTCTTGCGTATCTCATCCTCCTTGTCGCGGTGCATGATCTCCGAGACAAGCCACAGCACGCCAAGTCCAAACAGCATACCAACGTAAGGGGGAAGATGGGTGACTGTCTTGAACACCGGCACGAAGAGTAGCATTGAGACACCAAGTATCAGAATAAATGTCTTCTCGAAGGGTGTTGTGATATCACCCGACTGATGCGAGACTTCGGGTCTTCTGACATCTCCCTTGACCATGAATGACAGGATTGCCAGAGGCACGATCATATTTACAAGACTTGGGAGGAATACCTTCAGGATGATGTTTACCGTGGTAACCTGTCCGCCAATCCAGAGCATGATTGTTGTAACGTCACCGATTGGAGACCAGGCACCGCCGGCGTTGGCGGCAATGACAATCATGCTGGCAAAGATCCATCGGGTGGGTTTGTCAGAGATAAGCTTCCTCAGCAGCGCAATCATCACAATTGTTGTTGTCAGGTTGTCAAGGACGGCAGACATGAAGAATGTTATGATGCCCAGTATCCAGATCAGCCTTACTTTGCTTTTCGTTGAGATCTTGTCTGTAATGACAGTGAATCCCTGGTGCTGGTCAATTACCTCGACGATAGTCATTGCGCCGAACAGGAAGAACAGGATCTCTGCAATATCTACAAGGTGGTGTGCAAGTTCCTCCTTCACAAAGGCGGTTGTATGCCCTGTAAGTTCAACGGTCTCGCGAAACGGAGAGGTGGCAAACTGATCTGCAGTCATTGCCGGGGCAATGTTGTTCAGTATCTGCTGCCCCATCATCTTCAGTTCCTCCCATGACGGGGAAAAGCCCATGGCAAGTATCTGCTCACTGAAAAGAGCGTAAACAGCCCAGAGGATAGAACCCAGCAAGAGCGCGCTGGCAGCCTTCTCGACCTTAATAGGATGCTCAAGTGCTATCGCCAGGTAACCCAGCAGAAAAAGCACAACCATTAGTATAAACATAGTTCAGGATTTTTTTTTGCAAAAATATGATTTACGGTCATTAAACAAATGAATGTTATATATATCAGATTTTGTATGACATTCCGAATGAAGGAATCTCAATGCTGCCAAAGCCCCTTTTTTCCAGGTATGATTTGTAATGTTGCTGTGTCTCATATTCACCGTGAACGAGGAAGATCTGCCTGAGTTTTCCCGGATCCTGGCAGGAGAGGTAATCTGCCATCTCACGGTAGTCGCCGTGGCCAGAGTAGGATTCAATTCTTTCAATATCAGCCCTGACCGGGTATTTGGTGCCGTGAATTGAAACTTCAGCCTCACCACGGAGAATGCGTGCTCCCAGGGTTGACGGTGAGCAGTATCCAACCGCCAGTACCGTGTTGGCAGGGTTGCTGATGCTGTTTGCCAGGTGGTGTTTGACGCGCCCGGCCTCCATCATTCCGGAGGAGGAGATAATTATTACCGGCCCCTTTATTTCATTCAGGCTCTTTGAGCCCTCGACAGACGTATTGTAGAATAGCGAGTTGAATCCGAACGGGTCAGGATCAGTAAGCATTAGTTGCCTGACATCATCATTGAAGCAGTCAGGATGCATCCGGAAAATATTGGTAGCGTTTACTGAGAGAGGGCTGTCAACATAGATATCGACCTTGGGAAGACGTCCTGCATTGTAGAGATTGTTTAGGGAGTAAACAATCTCCTGCGTACGGCCCACACTGAAGGCAGGGATGATCAGCTTCCCCTTTTTTTCGACGCATGTCCGGTGCACAACCCTGAAGAGTTCTTCATCAGACTCTTCCAGGGTCGGATGGAGCCTGTCGCCGTAGGTTGATTCCGTAATCAGGAAGTCAGCCTGGGGAAATGGCTCCGGGCTCTTCAGGATCCGGCTGACCGGTCTCCCGATATCGCCGGTGAAGGCAATTCGTTTTACGCCATCATTCTCCTTCAGTTCAAGGGTGACAACCCCGCTGCCCAGCATATGGCCTGTGTTTGTAAACCTCACGCTGGTGAACTCATCAATCCGGAATTTCCGGTCATAGCCCACACTAATGAACAGTTTCATAGCGGCAACAGCGTCGGCCTGGGTGTACAGAGGAGCTACCGGAGGGAGCCCTTTTTTTGCCCGCTTCTTGTTGAATGTAATTGTATCATGTTCCTGGATTTTCCCGGAATCTGCGAGCATTATGGAACAGAGATCGCGGGTTGCATCGGTGCAAATGACTGAACCGTTGAACCCGTTCCTTGAAAGGAAGGGTATCAGTCCCGAATGGTCAATGTGAGCGTGCGACAGAATAATATGGTCAACTGAGGCGGGAGTGAATGCAAGCGCCCTGTTCTGTTCATCTGTTTCCAGTCCCTTACCCTGGAACTGCCCGCAGTCAAGCAAAATGTTCTTGCCGTGTTCGGTTTCGATAAGTACCTTGCTGCCTGTCACCTCCCGTGCAGCCCCGTAAAATGTAAGCTTCATGCTATTTATTCAAGTTTAGTGATTTGCTAATATAGCTAAAGTTGATCAGACCCGACTAAAATTAATAATCAACATTTAATGAACATTATGTCAAATCTCCTTTAATTAGTGATGCCATTAGTATATTTTTGGCGGGCAATTTTATATTAACTGACTCATGAAACTTGACAAGATCTTCTCGTACCTGGCCCCCAAAGAGGGCAAGTTTTATCCTCTCTTCAAGGATGCTTCAGCCAACCTTATAATAGGAGCGGAACTACTGGTAGAGCTGATGAATGAACCGTCTCCGGAAAAGCGGGAGGTACTTGGCAACAAGATCAAGGAGGCTGAGCTGGTTGGAGACCAGATTGCAAAGAACCTGTACAAGACGCTGAGCAGCACATTTATAACTCCTTTTGACCGGGAGGATATCTTTGAGCTTATCCATGCAACCGATTCCGTTCTTGATCTGATGCACGGAGCAGCCAAGCAGACACATCTCTATAAGCTTAAAGAGATTCCGGATGAATTCCGCGATATGGCCAACACCATCAGGCTGGCGTCGATTGAGATCAACACCGCTTTCAACGGCCTTCGCGATGTGCTGAATCTCTCAAAATACAAGGACAACTGTCACAGGATAGGGGAACTGGAGGAGCATGCTGATGACATCAACCACAGGTACCTGGCCAAGCTGTTCCAGGAGGAGACAAATGCGATTGAACTGATCAAGAAGAAGGATATCCTGGCCGCCCTGGAGAAGGCTGTTGACCGCTGTGATGATGTGGCGGATATACTTTCATCAGTCATAATCAAAATTGCATAAAAGCATCAAGATGGACTTCACGATCCTGATCATCATTGTTGTTCTCGCGTTTGCATTTGACCTCATCAACGG
>JAEYZD010000067.1 GCA_023430725.1 Bacteroidota bacterium
AGATAATATAGAGCCTGTCGACGAAACGCATCAGCTACTCAACCCTTCCCTCGCGCCATGCCCAGAACTTCGGGGAGATGTAATAGTATACCCTGAATCCTGATTCCTTCGCAAAGCGGGCCATGCGCAGGTTGAATCCCGGATAATCAATCAGGATCACCACATCAGGCTTCACCTCAGTTATCTGGCTACGGCACTCGCTGAAGTTGGCCTTCACCTTCCGGATGTTGGCAATCACCTCCCAGACACCCATGAATGCTGTCTCGCGGTAGTGCTTCAGCAGCCTTGCCCCTGCCTTCTGCATCATATCACCGCCCCAGCAGGAGATGTCAGCAGCAGTGTCAGCCAGACGAAGGTGCCTCACGAGGTTTGATCCGTGCAGGTCACCTGATGGCTCGCCGGCTATGATAAAATACTTCATCTCAGAAAAGCTTGATCCCGAACACCGTGAAAGCCCACGCAATTGTTATCCCCAGAACCCCCTTTGAGGCCCGGAGCATTTCGAAACGGTTGAAGATGAGAAAGATGATTATATTGGCGAAAACGCAGACGCTCATTATTTCGGAGATGTTGTCAGCATCCTCTATCTTCCTGAAATACTCAGCCAGGGTGAGGCCGTTACGGGTGAAGATAAAAAACAGGGTGAATGCGATCAGCGGTACAGCTATTCCCGCAATCGCACCCGTCAGGGCATTGTTCAACTTCTGCCGGAGCTGCATGTCAGAGTTTTGATTTCAGGGTTTCCATGAAGCTGTAAGCTGTCATATCGGTTGTTACCGGCACCACGGAGACATACCCGTTATTGATTGCCCAGTCGTCAGTATCAGAAGCCACAGGCTCATGATTTATGAAATTACCTGTCAGCCAGTAGTATGTTTTGCCGGCAGGGTCTTTTCTCTTTTCGAACTCCTCCTGCCAGTTGCCCGAGGCCTGCCGTGCAACAACCATTCCCTTTATCTCCGACGCAGGTATTGCAGGGAAATTTACGTTGAGACAGATACCTGAAGGAAGAGGTTCGCGAAGCAGCAAAGCGCATATTTTCCGGATATACTCACCGCAACCGGAGAAGTCGGCCGAGGAGGAGTAACTGTTAAGTGAGAAACCGACTGAAGTGATGTCGTAAAGGCATCCTTCGAGGGCTGCTGCCATTGTTCCGGAATAGAGTATGCTGGCTGATGCATTCGAGCCATGGTTGATGCCTGATACGATGAGATCAGGCTTTCGTTCCAGCAACTGGTTTACTGCAAGCTTGATGCCGTCGGCAGGAGTGCCGCTGCAGGCATAGATCCGTTTTTTATCGTCCTCATCCAGCAGCTTGACCCTGAGGGGCTGCTTGACAGTAAGGGCCTGTGACATGGCGCTGCGACTCTCGGTGGCAGATATGATCACAAGCTTGCCGAACTCTTCCATGATTCCGATAAGAGTTTTTATCCCGCCTGCATAGAGGCCGTCGTCATTTGTGATGAGTATCAGTTTATCGTTTTCTTCCAGTTTCATCCTGATTTTTGTTGACGTGCAAATATAATGATAATGCCTGTGCTTTTAATAGCGGGCCCGTTGATGCCGCAAACCTTTTTTCCTTACTTTTGCATGTTAAAAATTGAGTTAAAAGTACCGTAATGAAGATTTCTTATAACTGGCTCAGGGATTATCTTGAATTTGATGCGGATCCGGCGGAACTTTCAGCTGTTCTGACATCCCTCGGCCTCGAGGTGGAGGGGATGGAAGAATGGGTCTCAGTGAGGGGCGGCATGAAGGAGATTGTTGTAGGGAAGGTGCTGACCTGTGAAAGGCATCCTGATGCCGACCGTCTCAGCGTAACCACCGTTGACGCAGGCGGTCCCGAGCCTTTGCACATCGTATGCGGAGCTCCCAACGTAGCCGCAGGGCAGATGGTTGCCGTTGCCCGAACAGGCGCCATGGTCTTTCACGGCGATGAACAGTTTGAGATCAAAAGGTCAAAGATACGGGGCCAGCTCTCCGAGGGTATGATCTGTGCGGAGGATGAACTTGGGATCGGCACAGACCATGAAGGGATCATTGTGCTCGACAGCAGCGCCAGGATTGGCATGCCCGCGGCAGAGTATTTCGGGGTTACTACTGACACTGTTTTCGAGATAGGCCTGACGCCAAACATGATTGACTGCAGCTCGCACTATGGAGTGGCACGGGCGCTTGCAGCGCATTTCAACCTTCAAAAACCCGTCAGGGCAAAACTCCCTGAGATTACAGGGCTGAAGAAGGAAACCGACAGCGGTGCCGTCAGCGTAACAGTTGAGGCGCCGGAGGCATGCATCCGCTATTCAGGACTTACCGTCCGTAGCATAAAAGTCGGATCCTCCCCTGTTTGGCTTCAGACGAGACTGCGGGCCATAGGGCTCCATCCCATCAATAATGTTGTGGACATCACAAACTTCGTCCTTCACGAGACCGGACAGCCATTGCACGCATTTGACGCAGCAGCGATAAAGGGGAACAGGGTGCGTGTCATGCACCTGCCGGAAAAGACAAAATTCGTTACACTGGACGGTGTGGAGCGTAACCTCGCTGCCACCGACCTGATGATATGCAACAGCGATGAGGGGATGTGTATCGCCGGCGTATTCGGGGGGATGAAATCAGGTGTGACCGAAGCAACCACCGATCTGTTTCTTGAGAGCGCCACCTTCAGCCCTGTATCGGTACGCCGTACCTCGCGGAGGCATGATCTTCGCACCGATGCTTCCTACAGGTTCGAGAGGGGCACTGATCCGGAGATGACACTCTATGCACTCAGGAGAGCCGCGATGCTGGTGAAGGAGATCGCCGGTGGCGAGATTGCCGGTGATATAGTTGACATCTATCCCACCCCGGTGCACAGGGCAGTTGTGAAGTTCTCCCTTGACCGTATGCAGAGGCTGATCGGCAAAGAGATACCGGTTGAGACCGTCAAGACAATTCTCTGGAGCCTCGACATTCACATAACCCATGAGGAGGAGGAAATACTGACCCTGGAGATACCCACCTACCGGGTGGATGTTACCCGCGAAGCCGACGTCACCGAGGAGGTTCTAAGGATCTACGGCTATGACAACATTGGCATAAGCAGCGAGATGCACTCGATGCTCACACATACCGAACGACCTGACCGTGAGAAGGTAGCCGCAAACATGGCAGAGATGCTCTCCGGCAATGGCTTTTCGGAAATCATGTGTAACTCCCTGACCCCGGCAGCGTGGTTTGAGACTACAGGCGATTTCAATGTCAAATCGATGGTCAGGCTGGCCAATCCGCTCAGCAGCGACCTGAATGTCATGCGTATGTCACTCCTTCCCGGGATGCTGAATACGATCGCATGGAATATCAACAGGCAGAATGGCAGCCTGAGGCTCTTCGAACTCGGCAACACCTACGCTGCCAGAGAGGGGAAGAACACCCTTGAGATAACCGACAACTTCGCGGAAACGCAGATGCTTGCGCTGGCGGTGACCGGGAATTTCCACGAGAAGCGCTGGAATACGGCGGAGAACCCGACAGGATTCTTTCATCTGAAGGGATATGTGGAGATGGTGTTGTCGCGATTTGGCATTGCCAGGCGCGACATAGTGAGCAGTGATGAGAACCGCGGCTGGTTCGCCGAAGGGTTGAAATACACCGCCGGTACACTTGAGGTTGCAATCTTCGGGAAAATCTCAAGGAAATACCTTTCCATGTTCGATATCAGGCAGGATGTCTTTTACGGGGAGATCATCTGGGAGAATGTGATCAGGCTGATCAAAGCCCGTACAATCCGCTTCAGTGAACTACCGAAGTACCCGTGGGTGCGGCGCGATCTTGCTCTGCTTCTTGACAAATCAGTCAGATTCAGCCAGATACGCGATCTGGCCTTTAAGACCGAAAGGAATATCCTGCAGGAGGTTGATCTCTTTGACCTGTATGAAAGTGAGTCCATCGGCAAGGATAAGAAATCATATGCTGTCAGCTTCATCCTGCGGGATGACAGGCAGACGCTGACCGAGAAGAATATCGAGAAGACAATGGGCGCCCTGGTGAAAGCCTTTGAGCGCGAGTTCGGGGCAACGCTGAGATGAAGAAGCTGCTAGGCAGGACAAACGATTACCTCTCGCTGGTCAGGTTCAGTCACACTGTCTTTGCGATGCCTTTTGCCCTTGCCGGTTATTTTATCGGGGCTACGGAGCCGGGTTACGGATTTTCTCTGAAAACCTTTTTGCTGGTGATTGCCTGCATGGTCTTTGCACGGAGTGCGGCCATGGCATTCAACCGATGGGCCGATTTCCGCTTTGATGCGCTGAATCCCCGTACCGCGGTGCGCGAGATCCCCTCGGGGAAGATTTCGCGCCGTCAGGCGCTTATCTTCGTCATAGCCAGCTCATTACTATTCATTCTGGCTGCTGGTTTTTTGAACCGACTGACGCTCATTCTTTCACCGGTTGCGCTGCTGGTGGTGCTCGGGTACAGTTACACCAAGCGGTTCACCCCGCTATGCCACCTGGTGCTGGGACTGGGACTCAGCCTGGCGCCGATAGGTGCGTACATTGCCGTCACCGGGTCATTTGCGCTTCTTCCGCTGTTATACTCCCTTATAGTCCTCACCTGGGTCAGCGGCTTTGACATTATCTATTCCCTTCAGGATGATCAGTTTGACCGCGAAACAGGCCTTTATTCCATCCCGGCGGTGATGTCTCGCGGAAATGCACTGGCAGTGTCAATTGCGCTTCACGCGGTTTCAGTTGCGCTTGTGGTTGCTGCGGGCATTGTCGGTGATACAGGGTGGATTTATTGGAGCGGTGCTGCAATCTTCATTAGCATGCTGGTCTACCAGCACCTGATAGTGAAGGTGGATGATCTGAGCAGGGTCAACCTGGCCTTCGGAACAACCAACGGTATTGCGGGGGTGATCTTCGGTGTGGCTGTTGTGCTTGACCTGCTGCTTCTCTAGAACTTAAAAACAAAACTTACCCCGAGCAGCTCCTTGAACTGCACCATCGGAGCTTTCTTCTGCTTGCCGTCAGTGCCCAGAACCGGCTCTCCCTTTTCGAAAACCGGCAGAAGGGTGTTGTCATCATAGATCAGGTGCGTATTCACCCTGAGATCAGTGAACCAGTTCAGAGGCATCGTGGCAATCATCTCCCAGTCGACATCCACATTCTGCGGCTTCATCAGGAAGTTACTGAAGAGCTGAACCCTGTTGGTCATGTTGATCTTCTCGAAGAGCACAAGTTTACTGTTGACTGTAAGGTATGCTCCAAGCTCATTCTTCGCCATTTTGTCGGCTGCAATACCGTATTTGGTCTGGTTGATGTTTGCTGTGTCTGTCACGTATGTACCCTTGTACGACAGGGGTGAGAAGCTGACTGACAGGTTCTTGTTGGGTTTATACTCAAGACCGTAGCCCAGGATTACAGTGGCCGGATTGAATAATTTAGAGACCATAATTGAAGTGGTGTCATTCGGGTATGTGTAACCGGGCAGGAACTGCGACTTGAACTGGAAGATTCCCGAGAGATCGAATTTACCGAATGCCTTGTGATTGATCTTGGAGTTAATCTCAAGTATGTCCAGGTTTTTCCGGATCCCTCCGTACTTGCCAGATGCCTGTAGTCCGAGGGCAAATCGTGCCGAGGTAGCCGAATTGACCTTCGTCACCTTGTTGTTGTAATTGAGGGCTGAGGTGACGTCGAGGACAGAAGAGATATTGCTTTCTCCCCCTTTCGCCCAGTTGGAGATCACCCCCTGTGACAACAGGTATGAGAGGTCAGTCTTGAACTTCCACAGATCGGGTTTGATCTTGCTGAGAGCCACCCTTCGCAGGTCTTCTTCCTGCGCTGTTGTAACATTGACCCGGGTATCCACATACCTGTCATGCCAGATTTGTTTCCTGAACATAACGCCCTCTTCTGCCTTGAGTGACAGCGTGTTGCGGAGCGGACTTCCAATCCAGACAGTTACCGAGTCCCCTTCGCCGTCAGGAAGCCAGAACCGAACCAGGTTGTCAGTGCGGCTGTTGAGCCAGACTTCGGCGCCTCTTCCATGCTCGCTGGCAAGGCGAATGACCGTGGAATCGCGTGCCTCAAGGTAGCTGACCAGCGAATTGACTGCCGCCTCCAGCGAGTCGCTCACATAGGGGTTCCTGAGATACCTGAAGGGGAAGTCTGTACGCGCCAGTGAGACCTCGGGGAGGGTATCAGTGATTACAAGAACGATTGTGTCGTTTGTTGCATGAGGCATGCTGGCCGGTATGAAATCGCGCATCAGGATATATACCGAGTCGTTCAGCTTAAGTGTGTCATTGCGGAGGATTGGCCTTGAATCCTGTGTAAGTCTTACCTTTTCGAACTTGCTCCCGGCCCTGATAAACATCTCATCAGCCCTGCCGTTTGCTCTCGTGCTGTCTGCCGGCACCGTGTCAGGAGCCATGACCGGGAGGATTATCCTCACAGAGTCAAAGACATAATACTTTTCAGCAGGTATCCTGATCCGCTCAAAAGGGTATTGGGTGAGGAAGTTCAGGACGGTATCTTCCGGCGGCCTGGATGCCAGCCATACAAGGTTCCTGAGAGCTTCGCGCAATGGGTCATTGCTTCGACGCCAGATAGAGTTTGATCCGGAGAACCGTTCCAGGAATTTGAGTGATTCCGTCCTGTCGAGATGGATATCCTGGGGTCCGTTTATGCCAGGCACCGGTGCTGCCTTGATCTGTTTCAACAGATGGCCTGTCACTGTGAGAGTATCTGCACGCGGCACGCTAACCTGAGGAACGACAGGTTCATCAACAACCTGTGCATTAATAAGGGAGGTGCCGGAGAGGCAAAAAAGAAGCAAAAGAATCTTGATGGTTCCCAATCTCATTTCAAATCGTTTAAATAGTTCCGGAT
>JAEYZD010000069.1 GCA_023430725.1 Bacteroidota bacterium
TGCGCGGCAAGGGGATCAGCGATGAGCGGGTTCTGGAGGCGATGGGCAGGGTGCAGCGCCATCTCTTCATGGATGACGCCTTCCTGAAGCATGCGTACCAGGATAAGGCTTTTCCGATAGCTGCAGGGCAGACAATCTCGCAGCCCTATACGGTTGCCGTCCAGACCATGCTGCTTAATGTCGGCAAAAGGGATAAGGTGCTTGAGATTGGCACCGGCTCGGGATACCAGGCTGCTGTTCTGGCAGAGATGGGGGTAAAGGTCTACAGTATTGAGCGGCAGCGCGAGCTCTACCGCAAGGCACAGCTGATCCTCAATGAGATGGGCTACCGGATCCATTTTTTCCTGGGTGACGGTTATGAAGGTCAGCCGCAGTACGGGCCATATGACGGCATTATCATTACCGCAGCCACGGCCGAGGTGCCTGAGAAGCTCCTGAAACAGCTGAGGATGGGGGGCAGGCTTGTGGCGCCCCGCGGAGAGCGTGACCTGCAGGTGATGACTCTTTATGAACGTCGCGGCGAGGATGACTTTGAAATCACCACTCACGGAAACTTTGTATTTGTGCCGATGCTTAAAGGGATAGCAAACAATAACGAAAGAGACTGACAGTATGAAGATATTCAGGGCAGTATTCTCTCCCATACAGGTTAACACCTACATAATTACCGGCAATGACCGTGAGTGCATAGTCATAGACTGCGGCTGCTACGGAGAGGAGGAGGAGAAGAGGCTGGAGGAGATGCTGGCTTCACGTGGTCTGACACCTGTGATGCTGCTTGGCACCCACTGTCACCTTGACCATGTATTTGGCAACCGCTTCATGCTGGAGAGGTACGGTTTGCGGTCATGGTTCCATGAGGGCGACAGACCTAACTATCTAAACGCTCCGAAGCACTCGCTAATGTTCGGCCTCTCGATGGAGCCGCCGCCGGATCCGGCAGGGTATCTTACTGACGGCCAGGAGGTCACGGCGGCAGGGGTAACTCTGAAGGTTGTTGCCGTTCCCGGGCATTCGCCGGGAGGTATCGCCCTGTGGTCGGAGGCTGACAGTGTTGTGTTTACAGGTGATGCCCTGTTCGCGGGAAGCGTAGGCAGATCGGACCTTCCGGGCGGTGATCATGAGCAGCTGATTGAGAACATCCGTGAGAGGCTCTTCACGCTGCCGGCTGAAACGGTGGCTTATCCCGGCCACGGTCCGGAGACAACCATACGGCAGGAGATGGAAACCAACCCCTTTTTCTCCTGAAACATGATGAATATGCTTTTTTTTGTTCTTCGCTTTATGCTAATTTCGCCCTGACCTCTGAAGAGAAAATTTAACCAATCACAATATGACATCAGATCGTTTTGTTAACCGTCACATCGGTCCGCGCGACAGCGATGCAGCGGAGATGTGCAAAGCCATTGGCGTTGACTCGCCCGAACAGCTTATTGACCAGACAGTGCCGGCATCAATCAGGCTGAGCAAGCCACTGAATCTGCCTCCGGCAATGACCGAATATGAGTACATCGGGCATATCAGGGATCTTGGCAAGCGCAACAAGCTGTTCCGCTCGTTCATCGGTCAGGGTTACTATGGCGTGGCAACGCTGCCGGTAATAGTACGCAACGTACTCGAGAACCCGGCATGGTATACCTCATATACTCCATACCAGGCGGAGATCTCGCAGGGGAGGCTTGAGGCGCTGCTGAATTTCCAGACTATGGTCTCGAGCCTTACGGCGATGGATATTGCCAACGCATCGCTGCTGGATGAGTCGACGGCTGCCGCCGAAGCGATGATCATGATGTACAATGCACGGCCACGCGATAAGGCGAAAGCCGGAGCAAACCTGTTCCTGGTTGACAATTCGGTATTCAAGCAGACGAAGGATGTGCTTATCACGCGCGCCGCACCGCTGGATATAGACATCCAGTTCGTTGATTATAAATTGATTGAGCCTGATGCGAGGCTCTTCGGAGTGCTGGTGCAGTATCCTGCTGCCTGCGGTGAGATACGTGATTACCGCGAGCTTGTTGAGAAGGTTCACGGTGCCGGAGCGCTTGTGGCCGTCGGCGCTGACCTGATGAGCCTGACACTGCTTACTCCTCCGGGAGAATGGGGTGCTGATATTGTTTACGGGGTAAACCAGCGTTTCGGTCTCCCGATGAGTTATGGCGGTCCCCACGCGGGCTTCTTCGCCACGAGGGACGAGATGAAACGTAACATGCCGGGCCGTCTTATCGGTGTTTCGGTAGATGTGCACGGAAACCAGGCGCTGCGTATGGCGCTGCAGACGCGCGAGCAGCATATCAAGCGGGAGCGGGCCACCTCGAATATCTGCACTGCGCAGGCTCTGCTGGCAACCATGTCAGGGATGTACGCCCAGTACCACGGTCCGGAAGGGCTGAAGAGCATAGCCCGTCATATATTCTCGTCGGCATGTACGCTGGCCGGGGCGCTGAAGAAGCTGGGATACACAATAAAGCATGAGCAGTTCTTTGATACAATAAGGGTGCAGGCGGTCACCGGTGTGACTGCGGACATGATTCAGAAGATTGCCCTCAGCCGGGGCATAAACCTCTGGTACCCGTGCGCCAACTGCGCGGTTATCAGCACTGATGAGGTGACGACACTGAAGGAGATTAATGAGATTGTCGGGATCTTCGCCGAGGCGGCAGGGAAGAAGGCCGAGGAGGTTACTTCGCTCTGCGACTGCTTCTGCATCGACGAAAAATTCCACCGCAAGTCGGCGTTCCTGCAGGAGCGTACCTTCAACACCTATCACAGCGAGACCGACATGATGCGTTACATCAAGATGCTGGAACGCAAGGACTTCTCGCTTGCAAACGGCATGATTCCGCTGGGATCGTGCACCATGAAGCTCAACCCGGCTGCCTCGATGTTTGCCATGAGCTGGCCGGAGTTTGGTGGCATTCATCCGTTTGTTCCGGCTGACCAGGCCGAAGGATACCATAAGGTGATGGAGGAGCTTGGCGAGGCTCTGAAGGAGATCACCGGTTTTGATGCCGTATCATTCCAGCCCAACTCGGGTGCAGCAGGTGAGTATGCAGGACTGATGGTGATCAGGGAGTATCATATCAGCCGCAATGAGGGGCACCGTGATGTCTCGCTGATTCCTTCGTCAGCTCACGGCACCAACCCTGCCAGCGCCGCCATGGCCGGCATGAAGGTGGTGGTTGTGGAGTGCGACGAGAACGGCAACATAAGCGTTGAGGACCTGAAGAAAAAGGCGGTTGAGCACCGTGACAATCTCAGCTCTGCAATGATAACCTATCCGTCAACGCATGGCGTTTTTGAGGAGGCTATCGTGGAAATGATAAAGATCGTGCATGAGAACGGCGGTTTGGTTTATATGGACGGCGCCAACATGAACGCCCAGGTGGGGCTGACAAGTCCCGGCTTTATCGGGGCTGACGTGTGCCACCTCAACCTGCACAAGACATTTGCCATACCTCACGGTGGTGGCGGTCCGGGCATGGGGCCAATCCTATGCAACAACAAGCTGGCTGAGTTCCTGCCGTCGCACCCGGTGGTGAAGGCCGGTGGCAGCCACGGCATAACCGCGGTTGCCGGCGCACCCTTCGGAAGTGCTCATGTCCTGACAATCAGTCACGCCTATGTGATGATGCTGGGTGCTGAAGGCCTGACAAAGTCGACGGTATTTGCAATGCTCAATGCCAACTACATCTCCGCAAAGCTCAGCGGGATGTACAAGGTGCTCTATACCGGTGCCCACGGAAGATGCGCCCATGAGATGATACTCGATTGCAGGGGATTCAAGGATTCGGGAGTGGATGAGTCGGACATCGCCAAGAGGCTGATGGACTACGGGTTCCACGCCCCGACGCTCTCTTTCCCGGTTCACGGCACACTGATGGTTGAACCCACAGAGTCCGAGCCTAAGGCTGAACTGGACAGGTTCATTGATGCCATGAAGAGCATCTGGAGGGAGATAGACGAGGTCCGGAAGGGTGAAGCTGACAAGGCGGATAATGTGCTTAAGAATGCACCTCATACTGCTGCTGCGGTGATCTCCGACGGCTGGAAGCATGTCTATCCGCGTGAGAAGGCAGCGTTCCCGCTGCCGTGGGTTGTAGAGAACAAGTTCTGGCCTACAGTTGGCAGGGTTGATAACGGTTACGGCGACCGTAACCTGGTCTGCACCTGCGCACCGATTGACTCCTACAGGTTTGAGACCCTGGAGGGCAGGCAATAGGCAGCTGGCAAAAGTGTTGGCAATGCATCAGTCAACTGCATGATTGGCAGCAGATTCACTACTGCCCATTGCCTATTGCCTATTCCCTCAGAAAAGATCTTCAATCACCATCGAGTAGAGGTCTGTCTGGCTGATGCCGAACACCGCTGCCTGCTGCGGGATGATGCTCTCGGGAGTCATGCCCGGGATTGTGTTGATCTCCAGGAACTGAGGGCCATCTTCCGTGACTATGAAATCGACCCTCACAATGCCACTGCATCCCAGTATATCATAAATCTCCGAAGAGAGCTCCTGTATCCTTGAAGTGACCTCCTCCGGCATCCTGGCAGGAGTGATCTCGTCAGAGAGCCCCTGTGTGTATTTGGCTTCATAATCAAAGAATTCCTTCTTTGGTACCACCTCGGTCACCGGCATGATGATTTTTTTCTGAGCCGTTTTGACTACACCGCATGCCACCTCGGTACCTTTCATGAATGACTCGACAAGCACCTCGTGGCCTTCGGCGAATGCCTTCTCCACAGCGCTGCCGAAATCAGCCACCTCCTTTACCTTGGTTACGCCGAAGCTTGATCCGCTGGCGTTTGGCTTCACGAAACACGGGAGTCCGATCTGGTTGACAATGGCGGCGGCGTCATACTGCTGACCTTTCCTGATAAGTAGACCGCCGGTCATCGGGATGCCGTACTCGTTCAGATAGAGCTTGCATGCCTGTTTGTTGAATGTCAGGGCAGAGACAAATGCATCGCAGCTGGTATAAGGTATGCCTGTCATGTCAAAGTAACCCTGCAGAAGACCATTCTCGCCGGGATTCCCGTGAATGGAGATGAAAGCTGCATCGAACCTCACGCGCTGATCATCGAGAACCAGTGTGAAATCGTTCTTGTCAATCCTGAAGAGGCGCCCTTTCGGGTCCTCCCAATACCATTCGGTGCCTTTGATATTGATGATGTATGTTTCGTATTTCCCTTTCAGTGCGGCTGCAACTCCCTGGGCGCTGCGGACGGATACGGGATACTCGGAGGAGTTTCCTCCTGCAACTATGGCAATGGTTCTCATGACAGGTAAAATTTTGCACAAAATTACGGTTTTTCGATTTGCGGTGAGCAGGAAACAGAAAAAACAATCCGGCGATGCAGCAGAGCCGCTTAATAAAACGTCATTGCGAGTGATAATTTCATTATTTTTGACATCAAATCAAACAGAAAGAAAAATGAAAAAAGGTATTAGCGGACTTGTGATTCTTGTCATTATCGTTGTGGTTCTGCTCCTGGTAGTATCCTGGGGTGTAGGCATTTACAACAAGATAGTTCCCCTTAATGAGAAGGTTGCTACAGAATGGAGCAACGTCGAGACCCAGTATCAGAGGCGGGCCGACCTGATTCCCAACTTCGTGAACACTGTAAAGGGTGCTGCCGAGTTCGAGCAGGAGACTCTCACGAGGGTCATCGAGGCCAGGGCCAAGGCCACCTCGGTCACCGTTGATCCTTCAAATATTACTCCGGAGCAGCTTCAGCAGTTCCAGGCTGCGCAGGGCGAAGTAAGCTCTGCACTGCAGCGCCTTATGGTAGTTGTGGAGAGGTATCCCGAACTGAAGGCCACGCAGAATTTCCGTGATCTGCAGGTGGAACTCGAAGGTACCGAGAACAGGATCGCTGTTGCGAGGAACAACTTCAACGACGCCGCAAGGGTTTACAATACGTTTATCAAACAATTCCCGAACAACCTGATTGCTTCGTTCACGAAGTTCAATGACAGGCCTTACTTTGAAGCCCAGGAGGGAACTGAGGTAGCTCCGAAGGTGGAGTTCTGATGACCGGCTGATGAAAGCTTCAACATTCTTTACTCCCGAACAGCAGGAGGCCATAATCAGGGCTATTGCTGAAGCCGAGCATGCCACCTCAGGTGAGATACGTGTGCACATCGAGACATCATGCAAGGTGAATGTACTCGATGAGGCGGCCTGGCTCTTCCGGAAGGTGGGGATGCATAAAACGGCAGACCGCAATGGAGTCCTCATTTACCTGGCCCTTAAGGAACGCAGTTTCGCCATTATAGGGGACTCGGGAATAAATGCGGTTGTGCCCGTTGGATTCTGGGACTGCATTCGTGATCAGATGAAGCAGCGCTTCAGCGAAGGTTTATTCGCTGAAGGGCTTGTTGAAGGTGTGAAGATGGCCGGAGAAAAGCTCCGGGAGTACTTCCCGAGATCGAAGAATGACGTCAATGAGCTGTCTGATGCCATCTCGTTTGACAATGATGAAACCGTGACAGGATGAGAAGGGCCGGATATTCAATGACGATTTTGCTCTGGATTGCAGCAGGCTTTGCACTGCATGCACAGTCTCTGCTGCCACGACCTGAACCTCCGAGGCTGGTTAACGATCTTGCAGGAGTACTGTCCGCCGGAGAGGCG
>JAEYZD010000112.1 GCA_023430725.1 Bacteroidota bacterium
TTGCAGAATGGGCCGAGAAGAAGTGGCCGAGGGAAGAATACTAGTTCCGCTTTCCGTGAACTTTGGAGCGTACAACAGGTTTAAACATTAAAACGAATAAATTACTGATATGAAACCGCTTAAATTACTTGCACTTTTTGTGATCCCGCTGGGAATCATCATAGCAGCTGTTCCGCCTGACAGGGTAAAGCATTTCAGGCTGACGGCTGACGAGCTGCTGCAGGAGGCAGGAGCCGGTGTACAGTTTGTATCGCCTGATGTGGTGGCTGACATGCTGGTTCAGAAAGATCCTTCGCTTCGGCTGATTGATGTGCGCACACCGGAGGAGTATGATGCGTACAGCATGCCAGGGGCAATAAACATTCCGCTGAGCAGCCTGCTGTCGGATGAGCATACTGACATCCTCAACCAGGAGGCATACATGAACGTCTTCTATTCAAATGGCTCTGTTTACGCCAACCAGGCATGGATGATCACAAGACAGCTCGGTTATGAGAACAATTTCGTGCTTGAGGGTGGTCTGAACTACTGGTTCGGAAACATTCTTTCGCCGGAAGCCCCGTCGCAAACAAATCCCAATGAGGAATTTGCAAAGTACGACTTCCGTAAGAGCGCAGCTGCGGCCCTGGGCGGAGGAAGCATCGTTGCCACAGAGGGAGATGCCCCTTCTGTAAAGGCTGTCAAGCCGCCAGTTACGGCAAAGTCAAAGAAGAAGCCTGCAGGGGGCTGCTGATTTTTGGCAGAAACAGAAAAAAGATTTACATTTGCGCCTGCAAAAGCAGGGCCCTATAGTTCAATGGATAGAACGCGGGTTTCCTAAACCTGAAATCCAGGTTCGATTCCTGGTGGGGCTACTGAGACAGAGCGGGAGTGTTAGCGTGAGCGACATTCCCGTTTTGCTTTTCAGACCTGTCTCAGCCAATGAAGACTGACTCGTGCCTGTATCTGATACTGATTGAAACCAGCGTGCCGGCAGGCTTTCCCTCACTGTCTGACAGGTCAGAGACAACAAAGCCATAGCTGTCTTCGAAATAACTGTTGCACAGATCGAAAAGGTCAGACATAAGCTTCACCCCTTTGCCTGTTGAAGTACTGTGATCATTAACCGCATGAGCCCGGCCTACGCCGTTATCCCGGACCTCTATCGTCAGTTCGCTGCCTGTTCCCTTCACATTTATTTCAAGCATGCCTCCGCTCTCCAGACCTGCCAGGCCATGCTTGACTGAATTCTCTGCAAAGAGCTGAATGACAAGCTTGGGAACGGGCAACTCTTCATTTATACCAGGTTGAATATTTACAACAAAGTCAAAGCGGTTCATGTACCTCATCTTCTCAAGGGCCATATATCCCCTGCAGAACTCAAGTTCCTCGGCAAGGGTACGTCTTGATTTGCCTGCTGAGAGGAGCAGTTCACGGTAAAGTCCGGAGAAACGAAGCAGACTGTCCCTTGCTTTCTCCTTTTCCGAGAGCTCCACCATGCTCAGAACGGAGTTGAGGGCATTAAGTGTGAAATGCGGGTCAAGCTGGTTTCGCAGGAGTGCCATCTGCAACTCCGTGATCTTCCTCTTTTCATCCTCCCTCCTGGCTAGCAGTCTTTTCTGGCTGAACTGTATCAGCAGCACAAATGCAATGAATGCGGCATAAACCAGGGGGTAGAATACGAATGATGCCAGGTAGAGGGGGTTGGGACGATACTCCAGAAAGAGCAGTTTCGCGCCTGACTGGAGCAACAGCTTAGGCCATTCTCCCTGCCTGTGGATGACCGATATTAAAGGCTCTTCCTTGAGATGAGGGCCCAGGTCCGCAATGGCCGGCCGGATGAGGCCTGCCCTGTAAACTGTCACCGTTCCTTCACCCAGACTGACAGCAAGAATCTCTTCCGTGCCTCCGGGGTCAATGTCCAATGCCCTGAGCTGAAGCGGGCCCCTGAATTCAATCACTCTTTTCAGCTTCTTCCTGCCATCGAGGACTGCAATGCCCCTGTCATATTGGAGGAGGGCGAATACCGGTTCACCCTTCCTGTTCAGAGTCATGAGGCCGTTATGGGCCGGTGACTGTACCTTCGTCCTGCCGGGAAGCAAGCCGTTAATGCCGAAGGATCTGAATACAGCCGAGGAGTCAGGCTCACCGCGGCTGACAAGCACGTCTGCCACCGTATCAGTTGATGCGGGGTGAATCATGGGTCGTACAACTGTATAGCGTCCGGCAAACTCCACGGGATCAAAGACAAACTGCAGGTTACGGTCGAGAACCGTTAACCACGCAGAATAGTCATGATGTTTCATCTCATCCCTGCCGATGTTTTCAGCGGCGTAACCGTAAGGCATGATCTCCCTGAAACCGTCATGATTGAGGTCATGCTGCACTATTCCAAGCATAAAACCTCCGCACTGGGGCGAAGAGATAATGGAGTCGGTTACCGGGTTGTAGGCATATACCTTTCTGGGATTTTTTGAGAATCCGGTGGCAATACCAAAAATCAGCTCCGGGAATCCGTCACCGTCAAGATCTTCCGGTTCTGCAGCGACGATGAACGGATCAGGGGCCTTGAGGCCCGGGCCGACTGTATCGGCAAGCTTATTGACGGTGGAAAAAGTCTTTGCCTCAGGGACGGGTATGCAGTGGAGCAGCACTGAGTCACCGGCAAGGGAAAAGAGATAAATCTCCTTTATCCCGTCGGCGTTGCAGTCAGCCGGAATGTAAAGAGTATTCCTGTTGGAGAAATTGAAGCTACCCTTTACATTATACTGGTTAATAACCCGGTTTTCCCTTGATATGGTGATTCCTGATCCGTTCTCTTCGTCAAATACAATTATTTTTTCTGAGTTACCGTCGCCGTCAAGGTCACAGTAGCTGTGGAAATATCTCTCATACACCTGGGTTGAAGAGGCCAGGTCAAGCCTGTAACGCTGGTGCATCACAGGGATCATGAAAAAGAGCGCAACTGAGGGTATCGCTGCCAGAAAGAAAGGATTGGTCAGCAACGAGAGGGTCCTCTTGCGGGCAGGAGTTATCACAGGTTAAGGAGTTACATCACGTCAAAGTTATGTAAAAGTGTCATTAATTATCAATTCATGTTCAAAAGCACTAAACGGTATATTTTACCTATGAACAAACCATTACTGTTTAATGAATTCAACCCTCCGGTTCATGGCTTTGTTTGAGGGTGTGTCATTTGGAGCAACCGGTTTGCTCTCGCCGGCACCCTCAGTCTGCATCCGCGATGCATCTATGCCGAATTTTGAGGAGAGTTCATTTTTGACTGACTCAGCCCTGCGCTTCGAAAGGTCAAGGTTCAGGGCGTCATCACCGTCACTGTCGGTATGACCGATGATCTTTACATTGACTGAGGGATTTTCCTTAAGTACGGTGGCAATATCATTCAGTGTTCCGTGTGATTCAGGCTTTATGACAGCCTTGTTGATGTCGAAGGTGATGCCGTAGGTCGTCAGCCGGCCCTCGGTGATCAGCTTGCTGCGGGTGTCAGGTGCCGCCGTGGTGATCTTCAGGTTTGTGACCATGGGAAATGAGTAGGTATCCCATCCTGAAAAGAGAAAGCGGTTGAACTTCGTATGTGCATAGATGTTGGTGGGCACATCAAGTGTCTTTGCCCCCTGGTGGTAAATCCTTACCCTTCTTTTCTGTATCCAGATTATCACATGATTCACCTGTTCGGTTATCACCGGATTCTTGGAACCCTGGCCTTCAACCCAGTCTCCCTCCGGATTGTTTGTATAGCCCTTTGTCTCCCATCCATCCTTCTTAAAGGCAATGTGGAGGCCGCTCTTCCCGGGATAGAGGTCGTCATTTATCTCTTTCGGGTCCTCAGGGTCCTCCTCATAAAGAGTCATCCTAATTCCGTACGAGTATTCAGCATCGGGTATTATATCAAACTCGATAATGAAATTATCCGGGAAGGCCACTGTTTTCGAGTAGCAGAAGACTGCATCTTCTCCGTTCATATGGAACCATTTTCCGGGAGCGATATTAACGGTTTTGACCTCGCCACCGCCGTTGGAGGTCCACAGTGCCGGGAAATCACCTATTGCATCCTGACTGAAGTCTTCGAAATAGAGGATTTTGTCACCCGGAACGAAATCATACTGGGTATAACTCTCAAGCTTTTGCTTCTGAGGTGCTGCAGCCGGCATCTCCTCGGCATCCGGCTCCTCAGACTCCACATCGGATCCGGAAT
>JAEYZD010000111.1 GCA_023430725.1 Bacteroidota bacterium
GCCTCATACAATACTCTTGTCAGGGATGAGTTTGGCTCACTTGAGCCGGAGATGAAGGTGGCAGCCACCCCGGCAGACGTGCCGGAGACCGTTATTGACGGAGCAACGCAGCACAGGCTGCTGGGGGCACTGAGTATAGTACCTCACGGAGTTATAGGATGGTCAAAGGAGATACCTGACCTGGTTGAGACGTCGAGCAACCTTGCGACCATAAGGCTTACCGACAACAATATGATTCACGTTGTGACCACGCAGCGCAGTTCCTCGGAAGAGGCGAAGCACTATGCTGCGATGAAGGCAGAAACCAGCTTCGACCTTGCCGGTGCAACAGTGACCCATTCCGATGGTTACCCGGGCTGGCAGCCGAACATGAACTCTGCCATACTGAGGCTTATGATTGAGTCTTACCGCAAGCTTTTCGGAAAAGTGCCGCAGGTGAAGGCGATACACGCAGGTCTTGAGTGCGGTCTGATACTCGAAAAGTACAAGGGAATAGATATGATCTCGTTCGGTCCTACAATCAAGGGAGCGCATACTCCCGAAGAGAGGATCGAGACAGAGACAGTCCAGATGTTCTGGGATCTCCTCATAGATGTGCTCAGGCACATCCCGGAAGAAGAGGTCTAGATATACTCCTCGAATTCATCCGGTGGTGCTCCGCACACCGGGCATGCCCATCCCGAAGGCAGGTCTTCAAAAGCCGTACCCGGCTCAACGTCGCTGTGCGGGTCGCCTGCAGCGGGATCATAGATATATCCGCAGACCGGGCACCTGTATCTTTTCATTTCCATAGAAGGTAATTTACTTATTCACTTTGCGCACGGCATCAATCACCGTACCGTCAACCCATTTGATTGCTGCAACAACCCTGTCATCAAAGGCAGCCTTCTCAGGTTTCCCGCATATCTTTTCCGCCGTTTCCTTCAGTTCCTCGATTGTCATCAGCGGAAGACCCTTGCCGCGGACGGAGTCAATCAGGTCCTGACGGCGGGGGTTGATTGCGATACCCCTCTCTGTAATTATCACGTCAATTAGTTCGCCGGGCCCGCACAGAGTGGTCACGCGGTCTACAATCACCGGGATCCTGTCGCGGAACAGCGGGACGGGTATTATCACGTTGCGGGCGTGGAGACAGTTCTGCCAGCCGCCGATACCGTGCAGCAGCAGGCCGTCAGAATGGGTAACGACGTTTCCGTTATAGTTTATATCTATCTCTGTGGCTCCCAGTATCATGATGTCCATCATGGTTGTCAGGTTGCCCTTTGAGTGATAGTTGTAGGCGTTGAAAACCGGGTAGGGCATATGGTTCAGGTTCTTCTCGATCGACCTGACCGAATCAAGGTCAAAAGCCTGGGCATCAAGAATAGCTCCCATCTGTCCCTCTTCCAGCATGTCAACCATGTATTTCGTGCTGCCGCCGAAGCCGAAGCTGAACTTCCAGCCTTTCTTCTTCAGCATCTGGTGCACAAAGACGGCAATTGCGAGACTTGTGCCGCCTGCGCCTGCCTGCATTGTTGCGCCGTTGCGAAGCAGCCCGGATTTCTCGAGGAACGATGCTGTCAGCTCTGCAATCAGCAACCTGTCAGGACTCTTGGTGATCTGTGTCGTTCCAGAGACAATTTTTTCAGGAATACCTATTTTGTCAACAACAACCACATAGTCGACATAGTTACCCTCTATCTCCATCGGCCAGCAGGGAAGGTCAACAAGGTTGTCGGTCACTACTATTACCTTCTCTGCGTAGAGGTAATCAGGTTTTGCATAGCCGATTACACCTGTTGCTGATGGTCCGCCCGTTCCCCTGGCATTGCCGAAGGAGTCAGCGGCGGGTGCTGCCAGCACTGCGATATCAATCTTCACCTCACCATCCTGTATTGCCTGCACGCGTCCGCCATGGGACCGGAGAACAGCTGTGCCCTTCATCTTTCCTTCTGACACGAACATGCCCAGGGGACCGTTCATGCTTCCCTCGATACGGTTCACAGTGCCGTCTTCAAGGTACTGTATGACCGGATCATTGCAGGGGAAGGAGGCGGATGGAAGCCAGACGAGGTCCTTTACCCCCATCTCAGAAGCAATTGTAAAGATCTGGTTGCTTACCAGGTCGCCGTCACGGAGGTGGTGGTGTGTCGAGACAGTCATGCCATCCTTCAGGCCGCAGCGGACAAGCGCCTCCCTCAGGGAACTGATGACCTTGTTATTATCTTCAGGATAGTCTATGCAGGTAGGGATCGAAGGAGCATATTTTCTCCCGGTGGGACGGTGTTTGCCGACACCCTTGAATGGCACGGCCTCTTTTCCGTTTATCTCATCCGGCACCATGCGGCCGGCTGCGTTTTCGACTATTTTCATGACCGGGTATGCATTAAATTTTATCCTTTTCTTCCTCCATCCACTTTTCAGGCAGCAGTCCGAGCCTTACGGCCAGGGTGATTGTTTTCTCTGCCCTTGCAACAACCGGAGGGTCAATCATCTTTGTCCCGAGGGAGACTACCCCGAGACCTTTGGCCTGTGCGTCACGCCAGGCGATGACAATCTTCCTGGCCTTTTCAATCTCATCAGGTGAGGGAGAGAAACCCTGTCTGATCACCGGAATCTGGCGCGGATGGATGCAACCCATACCCTCGAAGCCCATAGCCTTTGAGGAGAGCACATTTTCAAGCAGACCTTCCATGTCTCCGACATCGGAAAAGACCGAATCAATTGGCTGGATGCCTGATGCCTTTGCGGCAACAACAAGACGGTTACGGGCGTAGAGAGACTCCTTCCCCTCTTTTGTGCGCTGCACCCCAAGATCGGCAGTATAATCCTCCAGGCCTATCGCAAGTGCCACAACAGATTCTGACGCGGTGGCAATCTCCCTGGCGTTTTCCACTCCGAGGGCGCTCTCGATTATAGGCATCAGAAATACAGTTTCGGTCTGTCCTTCCCTCTGTTTTATCTCTCTGATCCTTTTATCGATGGACCTGACTGTATCTGCGTCCTCGCATTTGGGAATGAGCACGAGGTGAACATTATGGGGGATCAGCACCTCAAGATCCTCGAGGCCGCGCTGGCCCTGGTTGATGCGCACCATTCTCTCTGCTCCGTAGAAATTAACGGCCCGGAGGGCATTGCGGACCAGTATCCTGGCTTCATCCTTGCGGTCAGGCGCTACTGAATCTTCAAGGTCAAGAATGATGCCGTCAGGTGAATGGAGCCCCGCATTCAGGAACATGCCCGGGCTGTTTCCCGGAAGGTAAAGTCTTGAGAACCTGAACCTGTCACGTGATGAATGATAGGTGTTCTCACTTATCATCTCAGGGGTAACCGATCTCGCTGTACCGGTAAGGGCTTTAACCGCTGCCTCGATTCTTGCGGCAATTACGAAGGGAAGGGCCCCGGAGTCGTTTACTGAGAGCCTGGCGTTTTCTATGCCAAAATATGCGAGCAGGCTGCGGCACTGCTCTTCGATGGCTTTGCCGTACATTGTTTTCACCTTCGACCTGAGGTTCAGTTCAATACCGCCTGTCTCGGTGAGTTCAAGCGTTACCTCAATGTCGGACCTTACCTTTGGTCCGGCATTACCTGTTGTTGCCTGTTTCATCTGTTACCAGGAATGATGGTTGCAAACAAACTTACGAAAATTATCCCAGGTAGCTGAGCAGAATACCTGCTGCTATTGCTGAGCCTATAACACCGGCCACGTTTGGTCCCATGGCGTGCATGAGGAGGTGGTTCGTCTTGTCAGCCTTGAGCCCTTCCATCTCAGAGACCCTCGCACTGTCAGGCACTGCGGATACACCCGAGTTGCCTATGAGCGGGTTGATCTTGTCACCCTCGGGCAGGAAGATGTTCATCCCTTTTGCAAAAAGTACACCTGAGAATGTTGCTACTGCGAATGCCGCGGCTCCAAGTCCGAAGATCATTACTGATTCCTTGGTAAGGAAAACGTCTGCCTGTGTTGAGGCGCCAACGGTGAGCCCGATCATAATTGTGACAATGTCAATCAGTGATGTGCGGGCTGTCTCTGCCAGTCGTTTCGTGACGCCTGATTCCTTGAGGATGTTTCCGAAGAAGAGCATTCCGAGGAGCGGCAGAGCACTGGGCGAGATAAAGCAGGTAAGCAGAAGTCCGAAAATCGGAAAGAGTATCTTTTCCGTCCTGGTGACTGCGCGGGGCGGTTTCATCCGGATAAGTCTCTCCTTTTTGCTGGTGAGGAGTCTCATTATCGGAGGTTGAATCACCGGCACGAGTGCCATGTAGGAGTATGCTGCGATAGCGATTGGGCCGATAAGGTTTTTAACCGTTGTACCGTCTGCCAGCACATTCAGGCCGTTGGCGAGACGGGATGAGAGGAATATTGCCGTCGGGCCGTCAGCGCCTCCGATAATGCCAATTGCTCCGGCTTCAGGAGGAGAGAAACCGAGCAGGAGAGCGCCAATGAATGTTGCAAAAATTCCTATCTGAGCAGCGGCTCCAAGCATCAGAAGCCTTGGATTGGAGATCAGGGAGGAGAAGTCGGTCATGGCACCGATACCCAGGAAGATCAATGGCGGATAGACCCCTTTCATCACTCCGAAGTAGAGGTAGTTAAGCACACTGCCCTGCTGGTAGATACCCACCTGTAGGTTCATCCCACCGTCAGTAAAGAAGGGTATGTTTCCGATCAGGATTCCTGTACCAATAGGCACCAGCAGCAGAGGTTCATATTCATATTTTATAGCCAGAAATATGAAAATCAATCCTACCACCATCATTATCAGGTGCCCTGAGGTAACGTTCCGGAACCCGGTGAAAGCCCAGAACTGTGTCAGTCCTTCTGCAAACCCCTCTTTTTCAGGTTGAACCTGCTGGTACTGAGGGAGCGCCGCGGAGGATTCTATACCCGACTCCGCGAGCGTTTTCTGTCTGTCCTGTTCAGGCTTAACGAATGCCGTCCATGCAAGTGAAGTAATCACCAGCAATGCCAGCATTGTCCACATTTTTCTCTTTGCCATTTTTAAGCGATTAAAACCAGTACCTCATCCTGAAGGACTGACTGACCGGTAGTGATGTTTACAGAGGTAACCTTACCGCCGTTATCTGCCTTGATTGCATTCTCCATCTTCATTGTCTCAAGGGTGCAGACCGTCTGACCGGCCTTTACCTCGTCACCCGGTCTCACAAGGACCTGGATGATGACACCCGGAAGGGGAGCCCTTACCTCAGAGGCTTTTCCTCCAGCAGGCTTCTCAGGTGCCGGCTTCGTCTCCTTAACCTGCCTGGGCTGCGACGATGCAGCAGAGACTACGCTCTTGATTTTTGGTATCTCACGCTGCATCTCAACATCGTAGACGGTTCCGTTCACCTCTATCTTCGCTATGTTACCTTCAATCTCCAGCATTTCAACCTCATACTGGTTTCCGTTTATCCTGAACTTGTAGTTTTTCATTTCACTGACAAATTATTCTGATCTTAAAGATTTTTCATATTGTACAACTTGGAGCTCCACGGCGAGTAGTGCCTGGATACGCGCTTGATTGTCATCACTCCGCTTTCAACGTCATGCAATTCATTGAAGTATGAATAGATTGCCATTGCTATGGCAGCGTTGACCTCACCAGACTGAATTGTCTTTGCGGTTTGTACTTCTGCCGGATCAAGACCCTTTTTACGGGCAAAACTTTTCAGTTTGAAGTTCAGAATGAATGTGAGAACGTATCTGAAGAACCAGTATACGATAAGAAGGGAGAGGAAGACTATTCCAATGCCAACCACGACTACGGTCCATGTCAGGGAGTCAAGGCCCTGAACAGCCTCTGCGAGTAACATACTGTGCATAATCATCGCTTATCAGAGTGGAATGTTTCCGTGTTTCTTCATTGGTCCCGGGTCCTTCTTGGTTGCAAGAGTCCTGAGAGCGCGGATAACCCTGAATCTTGTATTGCGGGGTTCAATCACATCATCAAGATAGCCATACCTGGCGGCCTCGTATGGATTTGCAAATTTATCGCGGTATTCCTGTTCCTTTTTGGCGACGTAATCCTTACGCTCAGTCGGGTCAGCAATCTCGCTGATTGTTCTGCCCTCCAGAACCTCGATGGCACCCTGGGGACCCATGACTGCAATCTCTGCTGTAGGCCATGCGTAATTGATATCACCCTTGAGCTGTTTCGAGGACATCACGCAATGGGCTCCGCCGTATGATTTGCGGAGGGTGATTGTCACCTTCGGAACGTTGGCTTCGCCGTAGGCGTACATCAGCTTGGCACCGTGAATAATAATACCGCCGTACTCCTGGGTTGAACCGGGAAGGAATCCGGGCACGTCCACAAATGTCACCACCGGAATGTTGAAAGCATCGCAGAAGCGGATGAAACGCGCCGCCTTGCGTGAAGCTTCTATGTCAAGCACTCCGGCGAGATATGCCGGCTGGTTTGCCACTATACCTACGGGCATGCCGTCAAACCTGGCAAACCCGACAACTATATTCTTTGCATATGCCTCATGTACCTCAAGGAAATCGTGCCAGTCAACAACCCTGACGATTACATCCTTGACATCATACGGCTGATTGGGGCTTTCCGGGATGATATCATTGAGCTCATCCTCAAGCCTGTCAATGGGGTCATCGCAATCAAGCTGAGGCGGTTCCTCCAGGTTATTCTGGGGCATGAAGCTCAGCAGTTTCCTGATAAGTTCCAGACCCTCCTTCTCTTCGTCAACGGCGAAGTGGGCCACACCCGACTTGGTCGTATGGACCCCTGCACCGCCCAGGTCGTCAATTGTGATGTCTTCACCGGTCACAGCCTTCGCAACTTTGGGGCCTGTTACGAACATGTAACTGCTCTTGCGTGCCATTATAATATAGTCAGTCAGTGCAGGTGAGTAGACAGCGCCTCCGGCACACGGGCCGAAGATTGCTGAGATCTGGGGTATCACGCCTGAGGCGAGGATATTGCGTTCAAATATCTCGGCATATCCTGCAAGGCTTCTGACCCCCTCCTGGATACGGGCACCACCGGAGTCATTGATTCCGATAAGCGGTGCTCCCGCCTTCATGGCCTGATCCATGATCTTGCAGATTTTCTGGGCGAAGGTCTCTGAGAGAGATCCTCCGAAGACTGTGAAATCCTGGGCAAAGACGTAGACCACCCTTCCGTCGATTGTTCCGTGGCCGGTTATGACGCCGTCTGACAGGAATTTTTTGTCTGCAAGGCCAAAATCCTCGGTCCTGTGCGTGACAAACATATCATACTCCTCGAAGCTGCCTTCGTCAAGCAGTAAAGTTATACGCTCCCTTGCCGTAAGCTTACCCTTGGCGTGCTGGTCCTCAATTCTCTTGTCACCACCGCCTTTGCGTGCTTTATCCCTGAAATCAAGGAGTTGCTTAATTCTTTCCTGACTGTTCATTGAACCTTGTTATTTGTTGTTTTCTTTGTTTTTGTCCTCGCACAGTTCGGTAAGCACTCCGAAGGTTGACTTCGGATGAAGGAACGCGATGCTGAGTCCTTCTGCTCCCTTTCTCGGTGCAGAATCGATAAGCCTGATACCGGCAGCTTCTGCTTCGCGAAGCCTCTCCTCGATCCCGTCCACGGCGAATGCAATGTGATGGATTCCTTCTCCCCTTTTCTCAATAAATTTTCCTACCGGGCCTTCGGGATCTGTTGACTCCAGCAGCTCTATCTTGGTCTGCCCGATCATAAAAAAGGCGGTTTTGACCTTCTGGTCAGCAACCTCCTCGATGTTGTAGCACTTCAGGCCAAGCACCTTTTCATAGAAAGGAAGGGCCTCTTCAATGGAATTAACAGCAATTCCAATGTGTTCAATATGTGTAGGTTTCATAAAACGAACGTTTTGTTCAGCGAATAAATAAGAGCATGCAAGTTAACTCTAATTAACACTGCCTCACACGATAAAAATCATGTTTTTAAACCTCAGAAGGGGAAATCAGAGGGTACCGCTTCCAGCTCTTTGGATTCGGGTTTGCTGGCTGCCTCGTGGAGAGGATTGCCGTCAACAAAGATAGCTCTGTAAGGTCTGGTAGGACAAGCATATTCGCATGCACCGCAGCCGATGCATATCTCGTCCTTGACTTCAGGGATAAGCAGGCGGCCCTCGTAGGGTACCATATGGCAGGCCTTTGTCGGGCAGTGTTCCGAACATGCTCCGCAGGCGGTCTTCTCGGTATGAACAATACAGTTGTCCTTTATAAAGACTGCCTTTCCGATCTGTGTAAGCTTCTTGGCTTCAGGCATGAGAGGCATGATGGCCCCTGTGGGGCAAACGTCCGTGCAGCGGGTGCAGTCGTAGTTGCAGAAGCCGCTGTGAAAATCCATCCTTGGCTGCATAATACCTGCAAACCCGTACTCGCTGACAGAAGGTTGCAGCACATTTGTAGGACATGCGTTTACACAAAGGGTGCATGCCGTGCACCTCGAGGTGAAAATAGAAATACCTGCTGATCCCGGGGGTGAAACGGGGTAAAGCCTGTCTTCCCTGACAGTTGAATCTTTTGTCGGAGCAGGTGTGGTACCCTGTGCCCTGATGAGCTGTGTTCCTCCGGCGAGCAATGCAAGTGACCCGGCAATGAAGCCCCTGCGTGAGGCATCGGTGCCGTCGTCAGACTGGGACTTCTGCTTCAGCCTGACAAGACCGTAAGAGAGGCCGTTCTCCTTGCATGAATCGATGCAGTTGAAACAGTTTACGCATCGGCTCAGGTCAACCTGTTTGTTCAGGAAATCGATACACGATGATTTGCATGACATGGCACACCTGCCGCAGCGGGTGCAACTGGCCTCTTCAAACCTGATCCTGAACAGCGATACCTTGCTCAGCAGGCCAAGCAGGGTTCCTACAGGGCATACAGTGTTACAGTACAACCTGCCATACCTGAATGAGAGAATCCCCACAAGAAACAGGAAAGCCGCCGGCACTATGTAGGCAGCAAGCTCGTATGGTTTGATATCAACCCTGTAAATGGAATAGATGTCGAATTTACCGAGCACCGAGGCAAGAAGGTTATTGATCAGGAGTGCGACAGGCTGGGCAAAGTATGTTATGAACCTGCCGAAAGTGCTGTACGGATCGAGAATTGTGAGGACGTATACTCCGCCCAGGGCAAGAATTCCTGCCGTCATCACGAGTATGAAATAACGGAGAATTGTGTAGGGCTTCTTGTACCCGTACTTCCTGAAGCGTCTCTTGAAGAGTCCGCCGATGCGGCTGATGCCGTCCTGCAGTATCCCCAACGGACACAGGAACGAGCAGTAGGTCCTGCCCGTCAGGGCTGTCAGCACAAGCACCACTATGAAGCCGGTGGATGCAACAACTCCTGCTATTACAAACTTAAGGAATGAAGGTACGAACTGAAGATAGAGTATGGGTCCGAAAGCCTTGTCGCCGAGCAGCCCCCGGAAGTCGATGAAAAGGAACGTGAAGAGCAGCAGGACGAGAACTGCAAATACGGTCCGGATATGTTTCAGGGCTGAAGACTTCATGCAGGATTACATTTTCATCCTGTGGATGTTCATTGTCGCAAGATCCATCTTGCCGATGCCCATACCTGCGGCCAGGGCGATATGTTCTATGGATGAAGGTTCCTTACCCATCATCTTTGCACCTGCTGCGTCAATGGCAACCCAGTCAGTGGATATCATCAGCGACTTCATGTTTGAGAGGTCAGCCACAGAGACACCGCGGGGACCGTTTCGCATCATGACATTATATGCATCCATCACGTTCAGCTGCGGTTTCTTCTGGTAGAGGGCATAGTCGGCAATGCACTGGTTAAGATTGTTCCTGTGCCAGTATCCGCGGTCCCACACAACACCCATCATCCCTTTGAGGGCGCCTGTCATCATGGCTGAACTGTGATGCTTCAGGACAGGGACATTGATGAAAACATCGCTCTCGAGAACAAGCTCATGAACCTTTGCCTTTGTCAGCTTCTTGCCGTTTGGTATGCTTATCTCCTGGTAGTAGTTTTCCGAGTTGCCGGGAACGATCTTGCCGCCGGCATCCTTAACGGCCTGTTCGATGCCTGAGTTCTTGTAACACTTGATCCAGTTGTCACATGTATTGTCGAAAACATATACCTCTTTCGCGCCGGCCCTGTAGCAATGTTCTATAATCCTCCTGACAAGTGCAGGGTTGGTGTTGCCTCCCTTTTCCGGAACGACATCCCAGCCAATATTGGGTTTTACCAGGACTTTCTGACCCTTCCTGACGAATGTTCCCATTCCTCCCATTGCCTGAATACCCATGTCAAACATTGCGGCAGGTTCTCCTCCCATGACAGCAATGAGGTCATAATTTGCCCCTGCCGGCAATGGCTTGCCGGCGAATGCCTTCTCATACCTGCCAAAACTCATTAACGCTCCCGCACCCAGTCCGGCGCCAAGCGAACTCCTTACGAAATTCCTTCTCTTCATCTGTTTGTCTGCGAATATTACCCCTGAAATGAGAAGCCGCAAAGTAATCAATTTTTTTTAATATATCGGTTCCGTATTCTTATATTAGCAGCCTGAGAATGCGGACGTGAGCGACTGTGCGGCCTGCGGATGAAGTGTTAAAAAAACTAAAAACAGAATGAAGATACTGTATTACGACTGCTTTTCCGGAATCAGCGGAGACATGAACCTGGGGGCGATGCTTGACCTGGGTGTCAGCCGTGAGGTGCTGGAGAGCGGCCTGCAGAAACTGAATGTGAAGGGGTGGCGACTGGAGATCACGCGGGACCAGCGTCACGGCATCACAGGGACAAGGGTCAGTGTGATTACTGACGATGCTGATGAAACTATGTACCGGCATGAGCATACCCACGGGCACGAAAATGAACACGGACATGGACATGAGCATGAGCATGAGCATAGTCATGAACATGGTCATGTTCACAGTCACACTCATCAGCATACACATGAGGAGGATCCGGAACACTCTCATGACCAGGAAGCAGGGGACGGTCACCCGCACAGAAACCTGGCAGATATTGAAAAGATTATCGGTACCAGCACCCTCTCTTCCTCAGTTAAGGAATTGTCAATGAAGATTTTCCTGAAGATTGCCGAGGCAGAGGCTGCTGTCCATAACAAGCCGCTTGATGAGATCCACTTTCACGAAGTGGGTGCAATTGATTCAATTGTTGATATAACAGGAGCTGCAATATGCCTTGATTCTCTCGGGGTTGACAGGGTTTATGTCTCTGCCGTGGAGCTTGGGGGTGGTATGGTCAGGTGCCAGCATGGCCTGCTGCCTGTTCCGGCACCGGCTACGGAGCGCATAATCAGCGGTTTCCCCGTGCACACGGGAGGGGTAGATTTCGAGGCCACCACTCCCACCGGTGCTGCAATCCTCGCAGCAACGGCTCAGCCCGTTCCCCCTGCGCTGAAGTACACAATAATAAAGAGTGGCTACGGTATCGGGCATAAGATCAACCCTTCACGTCCCAATATCCTCAGGGTCTTTTTGGCTGAGACGGCGGATGAGGAGGAGCGCGGTCACAGGGCACGGCTTGTTGCCTGCAACATTGATGACATGAATCCCGAGCTGTCTGAATACCTCACAGGCAGACTGTTCGCTGCAGGTGCCGGCGATGTCTGGTATACCCCGATAATAATGAAGAAGGGCAGGCCTGCCTTCACCCTTAATATCATCTGCGAAGAGGAGCAGCTTGACACAGTACGGGAGATACTGTTCACTGAGTCCACCACTATCGGTTTGAGGGTCACCACTTTCACCAAGGAGACCCTGCACAGGGTTTTTGAAGAGATCGACACCCGTTTCGGAAAGGTTCTTATCAAGAAGTCGTATTATAATGACAGGCTGGTCTCCGTCAAGCCTGAAGCCGACAGGTGCGCCGCCATTGCAGCGGCTACCGGGCTGCCGATGAAACAGGTGATACAGGAGATAACATCGCTTCCCGGTTGCATGATATGAACAGGCACGGGAAACTTGATAAACTGAGGGTTATCCTCTCTGAGGCCGGCTCTGCCGTTGTGGCACTCTCAGGCGGCACAGACAGCACCTTCCTTGTCAGTGTTGCCGCCGGAGTCCCCGGTCTCAGGCTGATGGCAGTGACTGTAAGCACACCCTATATGTTCTCCTCAGAAGTTGATGATGCAGTCCGGTTCTGTCTCGGGAAAGGGGTGAATCACAGGGAAATCAGAATGGAAATACCATCAACGGTTCTTCTCAACCCACCTGACCGCTGCTATCTCTGCAAGACCGGGGTGATGAAATCCATCACCGCTGCCGCGCACGAAGGAGGATATGACTTCGTCTTTGACGGAACCAATGCCGATGATCTGAGGGAGTACCGTCCCGGTCTGAAGGCTCTTCGTGAGGCCGGTGTGCGAAGTCCTCTGGCCGAGGCGGAGCTCACAAAGGAAGAGATAAGGGCATTGTCGCGTGAGGCAGGTCTGGAGGTAAGTGACAAACCTTCAAACACATGTCTGCTGACCAGGTTTCCTCATGACACGAAGATAACACCGGCCGGTCTGAGGCTGGCTGAGAAGGCTGAAAGTATCGTATCAGAGGCCGGATTTCCAGGTGCCCGCGTCAGGGTGCACGGTGATCTGGTAAGGATTGAGGTGCGCAATGAGCAGTTTGCAAGGATTATCTTACCGGACGTGCGGGCTGCGCTTTCAGGAGCCATAAGGGCATTGGGCTTCAGGTATGTTACGATAGACGCTGAGGGTTACCGAACGGGAAGTATGAACAAAACAGAAGAGAAATGAATGCAAAGGAGCTGGAAAAGATTCTGATAAGCATCAGGGACGGTTCGGTAAGTGTGGATGAGGCACTTGAAAACCTGAAAGAGTTTCCGTACACTGATCTCGGGTTCGCCCGCATAGATCATCACCGGGAACTAAGGACCGGGTATCCGGAGATCGTTTACTGCGCCGGGAAGACAAATGAGCAGGTGGAGGCCATTTTCAGGGCAATGGACAGTCATGGCAATAATATTATAGGTACGAGGGCTGGCAGGGAGATGTTCGAATTCATTGCACCATCCTTCCCTGAGGCTGTTTATTTCGATGTGGCGAGGATCATCAGCATCAGCAAAAAGGAAATTGCACCTCCGGCGACCAAAATAGCCATTGTCACGGCAGGCACCTCTGACATCCCGGTAGCGGAGGAAGCTGCCGTAACAGCAGAGTTGCTCGGGAATGAGGTAGTAAGGATATATGATGCGGGTGTGGCCGGCATACACAGGCTGGTGGACAAACTGCCGGAGATAAGGGCATGCAGGGTATCTGTGGTGATAGCGGGGATGGAGGGAGCACTCGCGAGCGTGGTGGGCGGACTGGTGAATATGCCGGTGATAGCCGTTCCCACAAGCGTGGGTTACGGAGCCTCCTTTGAAGGCATCTCAGCATTGCTGGCGATGATGACGAGTTGTGCCGCAGGGGTTACCGTTGTGAATATTGACAACGGTTTCGGGGCAGGTTTCGCCGCGAGCAGGATAAACAGACTCTGACACTCATGACGGAGGACCTTCTATTATCGACGGCATACTTCCCTCCTGCCGAATGGTTCAGCCTCGTTGTGCACAATCGCCGGGTGGTTATCGAGAAGCACGAGAACTACCACAGGCAGACCTATCGCAACAGGTGCATCATCCTGGGCGCGAACGGCCCTCTGCCGCTGATAGTACCTGTGCAGATAGGCTCATTTCACAAAACGGCCATCACAGATCTCAGAACAGACGACAGCAAGCGATGGCGTGAACTGCACCTGAGGGGCATCACCTCAGCGTATGCGGCCGCTCCTTTTTTCGAGTATTATTATGACATGATCAGGGATGTGATAACGACTCACTACAGCTTCCTGATTGATCTTAACAACGCGGCAATCTCTGCTGTCTGCGAAGCGATCGGTATTGATGCTGAGATAAGGTATTCAGATTCTTTCGTGCCTGAAGGTCAGTGGGAGAAGGATTACAGGTACTGCATCAACCCAAAAAAGCCAGGTATCATTAAAGGATATTCGGATATACAGTATGTCCAGGTCTTCGGCGAGCGATTCGGGTTCACACCCAGGCTGAGCATAATTGACATCCTTCTGAATAACGGACCAGGGACCCTTGCATTGTTGCAAAGGTCCCTGGCAGCTGACAACTGTTAACCAACCGTCAGAATTTCAGTCCGACTGTAACTGACATGTACTTATCCCTTGTATTCAGATCAACCGGATCACTTGTATATTCACGAGCAGCTCTCGGATCATCGGGAAACATCATATATGCCTCATAGGTGTTGAGGAATGACATTGCCAGGTCAATGTAAAACTTGTCCTGTCTGTATCCGAGTCCCGCGCTGAATCCCGTGGAACTGGCATCCTCGTTCAGTGTTTCGTCATCAAATGCGGAGCCATAATAGCTGAAACCTCCGCGAAAATAGAGCGGTCCGGTCCGCACTTCGGCACCAAGCTTCAGGTTTCCGCTTCTGACCATCTCGGCAGAGAGATCTTCGTTCTCCTGTTCGAATTCGTAACCGTCAGATCCCTTGCTGAGCTTTGCCGACCCATAGTCCACCATCTCGTAGTCTGCACTCAGGAGGCCAAAATTCCCCAGCTGGTATGCTATACCTGCGTTAAGTCGGAAAGGTGTGGTTACGCGGTAGCGGTATACAAGTTCATCCTCATTGACACTGGGAGATGCATCATCGGAAGGATCCGAAGGTGTGTCATTGTCAAGCTTGACCGTAAGGCTGTTGTAGAACACCTCATCAATCGTATAGATGGTCGGTGTGGTGAACCCTACGCCCAGACGCAACGATTCAAACGGTCTGACAATTGCGCCGACCTTGAAATTCCATCCTGATCCGGTAGCGTTGAAGTGGTCTGTATATGTGAAGTTCACGAAGTCAAATGTACGTTCGGCCTCATCAATCTCCCTGTGGGTGTAATGGCCTGTATATGATATGTTTGTTAACCCGAAGCCTGCGCCGATATATACCTTGTCACTGATATTTGCACCCAGTGCCACAGTATGTTCATTGCTGTAACCCGCATTGTCAATTACTCTCTTCATCTGCTGACCGTAGGCCGGATCCACCTCACCGTAATATGAGAATATGGATGCATATTCATCAAGGTAGTTGGGCAGGGTGTCAATCAGGTAGGTCTCGTAGGCCATCCATGCCGTGCCTCCCAGTTCGCTGGTGCGGAAGCCTGTCCCCTGCAGGGCCCAGAAGTCTGCCATTGATCCGTTGTCACTGATACCGTCTATCACCGCATTCCTGTAATAGTTGTTTGTCCTGTTGAATGTATAGGCGAATGAGAGATTTTTCAGTCCCGAATTGTTGCCTGTGGAAAACGATGAAACGACTCCTGCCTGTCCCAGGTTAAGTCCCGAGTAGCTGTCGTCACTGCCGTAACCGTTCCAGTCAGTGTTCATATCGCGGAAGAAGACAACCGGAGTGATTGACACTTCGGTTGAGCGGAACACACCTGCGCCGGCCGGGTTGATTGCTATGGCCGAAATATCTCCCCCCAGTGCCGTGAAGGCACCGCTCATGGCATTGAATCTGGCTGTACCCTGGTAGAAAGTTTTCGAGTACCTGTAAGCATCGTCCATGTTCTGTCCGGCGACCCAGGCAGGAAGCAGCAGGACTGTTGCGGCCACGAGTAAGATTCTTCTTTTCATTTTCTTGATTTTAAGGTGTACAATTCCTGATGCTCCTGCAAAATATGCGGAACATGAATCAACAGGATCATTGATTGTGTTTATCGTCTTCCGCCTGATGAGCTTCGCCCTGATGAAGAGGAAGAGGAGGAGGATGAAGAGGAGGAAGTCCCGGCTGATGAACCGGAGCTGTGGCTTCCGCCTGATGAGTACGAACCGCCGGAGCTGGAGCTTCTGCTGCCGCCCGAATAGGATGAGCCGCTGCTTCTTGTTCCGCCGGAGTATGATGACCCGCTGCTGCTGCTGCGTGAGGG
>JAEYZD010000012.1 GCA_023430725.1 Bacteroidota bacterium
GTATTAACCATCTGCCACATCACTCTGCCGCTCTTTATTTTTGCCTGGTCAAGCAACCTGGGTTTAAGTTCCCTTGAGCGCATCTCAATAAGGCCGTTGTCATTCACAAGGTAGTTTATGCAATTCACCAGGAAGTCCTTATTGCCGAAGGTCTGCATAGTGTATCTGTCAAGTCCGAGTGCCAGCGGTTCCGGGTTGCCGCCTGACCAGGAAACTTCGTTCCTTATGATGTCACCGTCAGCAATCACTATCATCCTGGCGGGTTTGCTGACTGTCACAGGCTGCAGTCCCGGCTCATTCATGATACTTGCAACCATCCTGTTTTCGAAGGCTGAACGGAAGGTCCCCTCCAGCAGCACCGCCACCGGCATCGGACCGGCATTGAACATTTCGTCAGGCACGGTCTCGGCTGCCTCTTCAAGTGAGATAATCATAGGAGGCATGACAGTCCTTGATTCTGGTGAGGTTGTCAGCAGAACTGTTTTCTTCACACCCTGGTCACGCCCCACCGTGTCAACTGTACCGGCGAACTCCCCCCTGACCCTGTTCAGGTTCCGTGTAATCGGATGTGTCGGCGACGGGCGGAGCAGCGGGTAATATACCCAGGGTGTGGGAACGTACTGCGACTCACCTCCCTGAACCGACACCTTCAGGGGTATGAGCATGCAGTCGGCATCCTGCACTATCACCGGGTTTATCCTGGCGCCGTACCTGAAGAGCATATCACTGATTGAGAGGGGCTCATATAGGGCTACGGTTGCTCCGGCCGTAAGGCTGTCAGCATCCACCACAACCTCCTCGGCCAGCCAGAGGACCCTTCCTCCGTTCATTATGTACTGGTCAATGATGAACTTGTCCTTCTCGTCAAACGTGGCTCGCGGGGCTGCAATTATTAATGCAGCATACCTGTCGATTATACCTCTTCTGCCACCGATCACACCCCTGTCAATGTTGTAGAACTTTGCAAGCTCCAGAGTCAGGTCAGCGACGAATATCTCATCGAGTTCGCCGTGCCCTTCAATGAAGGCAACAGTATGAACAGTGTCAGCCGTAGCTGTTGCTATTGCCTGTATGATCTCGTACTCCAGGCCTTCGGTGGAGTGGAGCAGGTTTGTTTCCGGGGGGAGGGTCGGGTTATTCCTGAGGAAATTGACAGGTATGACTGTCTCGCCCGCGGTTACTGTCAGTGACGGGAAAATCATCTTCTGTGTTCGTCCCCCCTCTCCGTCGGAGGCCATCACATTCACCGGTGTCAGACCGCGGCCCATCAGCTCTGAATGAAGTCGGTCACGTTCGTTCCTGTCAGGTGATTCAGAGGGGTTGATGAAGTCGAATTTTATCTTTCTTCCCGATGTGATGCGAAACTCATCAAGGTACTGTTCCACGCTTCGCTTCAGCTTTCTGAAGGCGACAGGCAGTTCACCGTCGAGGTAGACATCAACCTTCACCTCCTCGTTCAGCTCCTTCAGTATTGACTTTGTCGGCTCTGCCAGTGTGAACCGCCTGTCCTCAGTCAGGTCAGCACGAACGTGAATCAATGAAAGAAGGATGCATATGACGCCTGTGGCGCCCATTACTATGAGCGGTTTTGTGATTTTACTGCGCCGGAGGGTGACTCGTGCCGCCTCGCAGAAGAGGACGGTGATGAAGATGAAGTAAGCTATGTCACGTATGTCAAGCACTCCCCTGCTTATTGACCTGTAGTGCTCATTAATGCCCATTGCCGAGACCTCCTCTGCTGCTGCCGAGAGCCCGGGGAGCATGCTCAGTGAGTCAAAGCCCCTGAACATCAGGAAGGAGAGAACAGCCGCGATGAGGAATGATATCACCTGGTTTGTGGTGAGCGCCGAGGCGAAGAGCCCGATTGCGGAGTAGGCTGCGGCAAGCATCAGCAGCCCGATGAAAGAGCCTGCCGTTGCGCCCCTGTCGAAGTTGCCCGGGGTTTCACCGAGGACCCATACTGAGATCACGAATACTATTGAGGGCAGCAATGCCAGCAGTACCAGGAAGAGCGAAGCGAGGAACTTGCCGTAGATTACGGCTCCGTCAGTCACAGGACGGGACCAGAGCAGTTCTATGGTTCCCGACTTCCTCTCTTCCGAGAAGAGCCGCATGGTGATGGCAGGCACGAGGAAGAGGAATAACCATGGGGACAGTACGAAGAGGGGGTCCAGGCCGGCATAACCGCTGTCAAGCAGGTTCCATTGCCCTGGCATGATCCACATGATCAGGCTGTTGGCCAGCAGAAAGACAATCATGACGATATAGCCCGTCAGTGAGCTGAAAAAACCGGCTACCTCTTTTCTGAAGAGAGTGAACATAGATTCTTGTTTGATGTAAAATTATCCAAATCTTTCATGGCCTCGCAGGCCTCCTGGCATTTTTAATATGCATAATAATGGTTCCAGGGTAATAGAACCCGATAATCCTGTCATAGGACTGTTTCTTTTCAGCCATATGTTTTGCCCCGTCCTGGCAGAGTCCCACGCCGTGGCCGTAACCCCTGCCGCTGACAGTTATGCTGTCTCCGGCAGGCGCCATTGTGAACCATGATGAGCGCAGGGCGAAGCGAAGCCGTATCTCCTCGGCGGTAACGGTTCTGCCCTGGATTGTGCTGCTTGCTTTTCTGCCGGCGGAGGTTGCATGGGCCGGCCAGAGGGTGCCGGTTGTTCCCGGGGTGATCCCTTTCGATCTGAGGAAGCTGTTCCACTCTTCCCGGGAAATACTTTTCTCCCATGTTGATGAGGCTGAGTAGCTGCACCACGGGTCTTTCACGCATACCAGGTATGGATATCCGGCCAGCCATACATCTGCCGATGAAGCTGTCACTCCCCCGCAGTTACCGTGGAAGGCAGCCTCGATGAGCAGACTGTCACGGTCAGTGATCACCCTTCCGGCTGTGGCACGGCAGGCGTTCACAATTACACTGTCAGTCACCACTCCCGGGTATACCTGGCAATGGATATCATCACACATGTTGTATCCGTCGAGCTCGTGCCTGTTTATATTCCTGTAGATATATGTGCGGGCAACCACTGCCTGTGCCCTGAAATAGTCCGATGGTCCGAACTTTCCAGCCTCGGCACGCACAACCCCGGGCAGGCAGCCCTCCGCGGTGGTGATGTTAAGTATCTGCAGTGAACCGGGAAAAGGTTTGATGCTGAGCGATCCTTCAAGTGTTTTCTGTGGCTCTCCGCCCCCCGGGGCACGGAGCGTAAAAAGTGATTTCGCATCAACCGGTATGAATGAGAGAGAGTCTGCTGCGCCCATGATACCAGAGAGAGTCCTGTAGACAACCCTGTTGTTGAACATTGTAACCGCCATTATGTCCCCCGGCATGAGCTTCAGTTCACCGGCAGCGCCGTCGTGAACCACGTAGTGCCCCAGCTCAGCGGTGAAGAAGACAGAAGAAGGGCGGGTTCGGGCAAAGATGCGGATTGAGATCTGTGCATAACCGGCAAGGGATGCAAGCAGTAACAGTATGATGAGTGACGCTCTTCTCTTCATCCAGGATTATTAAGGTTCAAGGCTTGCTACCATGTCAGCCGCCGCTCTTTCCGATGCTCCGCTGCCACCCAGTATCTCCCTCAGTTCGCTGTAGTCTCTCTTCATCATCCCGTGCCTGTATCCGGTGGAAAGGATCTGTGACAGTTCCCTGTGCAGGCCAGTAAGGTTCAGTTGATTCTGTATCAGTTCCCTGACCACTTCCCTGTCCATCACTAGGTTTACCAGGGAGATGAAGCGGACCTTTATAACCCATTTTGCCAGGGAATAAGTGAGGCGGCTGGTGCTGTAGCAGACAGCCTGCGGCACGTCAAAAAGAGCTGCCTCGAGGGTTGCGGTACCTGAAGTAACAAGCGCCGCCTCAGCCACTGCCAGCAGGTCATAGGTTCTGCCATTAATGATCCTGACAGGATACCCTTCCGTGCATCTTCTGTAGAGTTCAGCGGGCAGATGGTCCATGGCGGCAACCACGAACTGGTAATCTGGAAATGAAGGGGCCACGGAAGCCATCAGGGGGAGTATCCGGCTGACCTCCTGGTTCCTGCTGCCCGAGAGAAGCGCAATGACGGGCCGGCTGTCGAGATCAAGCGAACTCTTTATTGCTTCAGCCGGGGGTGCGTTCCCGCGCCATCCCTCAATGTGATCTATCAGCGGGTTGCCCATGAAGATGGCAGGAAACTGATGCCGGCTGTAGAACTCTTTTTCAAAGGGAAAGATAATATAGAGCC
>JAEYZD010000033.1 GCA_023430725.1 Bacteroidota bacterium
CATCAGAATCAACACTTTCACCGTTGAGTTGTATTCAACTCCATGGGATGATATCGAGTATCACGGATGCTTTGACAGTGCTTGGGATAAGATTGATTATCAGGGCCTGACAGAAGATACATCAAGACTATTTCCATTCACTATCAACAGAAGGCAGTACAATGCATCACACATCTATTTCGTACTGTATGCGAAATCCTACTGGTACCTCAGTCCGACTGATGCTCCCATGTTTCAGGAGGACGAGGAGACTCAACCTGTCCTGAGTTTTGAACAGATAGAAAAGGGAGATTTCACCTGGGAAGAATATCAGCTAAGCGCTCTGGAATCAGCAATTGTCATGCTTCCCTCTGACGAGGGTTGGGATTCGCTGCCCGATTCCGAAAACCGCGCCATCTTCCAGTATACCGTAGACGATCTATTTGACTATGAGAGCCTTGAACAGATATGGCTCTACTCAGATATTCACATTGATGAGGATGTTACACTTCGAAAAAGGAAGAATATCCCTGACAGATGAACGTTCTCCCCGTTACGGCTTAATGTGATCTACCCGTTTATCTCCAGGTCATGCACATACTTGTTGTTGTCCGCCAGGAACAACTCAAGCGTGATTGAGAATGGCTTCTTGATCACAATTATCTTCTGGTACGGGCTCAGCTTGTCATCATTTGCTGCCGTGCAGTAATAATACCTGCAGAGCCCGTCAAACCTGTCCTCCTTCTCTTCAACCAGGTAAACGTGAAGTACAAGAGGCTCGGTGTTGCCGTTCAGATAATTGGAGATTGTTATCTCCTTCTCGCTGATTGCAATGGACCTGACAGTCCGGTCTATCTCAAAACCACCCTTCCTTATTGTTGCAGAATTGCTTTTGAACGTCTGCGAAAAGGCATTCAAGCAAATAAGCGGGATGATCACCAACAATAATGTCCTTTTCATGATTGACAAAATTCAGGTTTCCTGTTATGTTCTCTTGACGAATTTCGAAATCAGATACTTGTGATCCATTATACGAAGATCTCCGGGTTTTGTTCGATCAGGTCCATATTAATGCCATTTCGGGACGTGCACCGGGATTTATTATCAGTGATTTGTAAATCAGGGCCTTTTGTGATGTATCTTTGCCCCATGCAAAATGAATTGACTTACAACGACCGTTTTCCTGAACCCAGGGAGGAAAACGTAAAGGCTATGGCTAAACGCAGGGAAGAGTATTCACTTCAGAGAGACAACCGTGCGAAGGAAGATAATGAAGCCATTGCGCGAAGACTGAAAAAGGAAAAGTCAGAGTAACTGACTAAGCTGCTGACTTAAAACTCCCTATCCTCAAAAAGAAGCTGTCTGTCACCCTGAGGTGGCTCAAGGTCAAAATTGACTTGCCATTTCAGGCTGCCAGTATTAAGTTTAGTCCGGACTCCTTATTCCGACTAAATGAAAACACTATTCTATGCGGCATCTGTTGCCGCTATGCTATTGGTGAGCCCTCTGCTGATGCAGGCTCAGGATAATTGCTCCCCGAAAAAGCTTCTTGATGCGCTTGCCGCAAAAGATTTAAAACATGCTGCACTGCTTGCCAGAACCGTTGAGAGCCCCGGCTATGCTGACAAATCTGGTGTCACCCTGCTTATGTATGCGGCTGAAACCGGATCAGCTGATGTCTGCAAAGCCCTGCTCGACAGGGGTGCGGATCACTCGCTCCAAACCCCAGGCGGCACCACTGCTCTTTATATTGCAGCCCAGAACGGACATACGGAGGTGGTTGAAATACTCCTCGGCAAAGGAGCTGATCCTGACATCCGTCCGGATAACGGTGCCACTGCTCTTATTTCGGCAACAGAGTACGGACATGAAGAAATAGTCAGGCTGCTCGCAGAACACGGAGCAAAAACAGACGTTCAGGACAACCATGGGTCAACAGCCTTGATACTCGCATCACAGGGCGGATACTTCAGGATTGCCGAAACATTGATCAAAAAAGGTGCAGACCCGGACCTGGCTGACAATAATGGCGCCACTGCGCTGATACTGGCAGCACAGGAGGGGCATGCCGACATAGTCAGACTTCTCCTGGAAAACGGCGCAGATGTCAGCAGCCAGACCCTCAACGGTAATACGGCACTGATACTTGCATCGCTTCGGGGCAGCAGGGATATGGTGCAGATGCTCCTGAAAAACGGGGCTCAGGTTGACCAGAAAACAAAAACGGGCGCTACTGCCCTCTTTGCTGCAGCATCAAAGGGTCATTGCCTGGTTGTCAATCTGCTGCTCGAAAACGGAGCCGACCCTCTTGTCAAAGATTCGCAGGGCAAAACGGCTTACATGTATTCAAAGGATTATACTGTAAAGTCAATCCTGACCACCTGGACCAAAAAATGACAACTCACTTCATCAGCTTCTCGATCTCATCCGGCTCCTTTGGGATGGAAGCTGACAGAAGCCTGTTGCCTGGCCTGCATTCATGAAGGACCTGCTCTATCCCTAATCCTGTGATATCAACAGCTGCCTGCAGCATCTTCACCTCGTACGAATCCTTGTGCACCCGCATCTCCGCAAGGGACGGCCCGATATCCTTCAGTAACCCCGGATCGGGCTGACTCCCCGAGTAGATTATATCCCTGATGCTCCTCTGCCTTGCGTAAATGGTATAGCCGTCCGGGCCGGTACCCGTGAGAGACATGATTGTGCCGGGCTGGGCATAACCGGTCAGGTACCAGAAATTACCGGCAGCTCTGTATTCATGACGCCCGCCGTCAAATCCGTAATCAGACCTGAGCATCAGCAGCCCCTCTCCAACAGTGTCCTTCACTGATTCACGCCTGAGTGCAAAAACCTTCTGCAGTTCAGGGGTCATCAGCAGATCATCCGTCCCGGCAACAACCCCGGTGTGCCGATGGGTGCCGCTATCGCAGGAGGCAACAGACACAATCACGAGAAAGAGAATGATTAACCTTTTCATTGAACTTTTGTTATATCCCCAAAGATATCTTTTCTACCTCCGGCAATATTCACTTAATTTGTTTTGAATTGCTAATAAATCTTAATTCCTGATACTCTCATGAACAGAACAACAATCCTATTATCCCTTGCAGCGATGCTGACCCTTGCTTTCAGGTCAGATAAACCCGCTTACCTGATTTATGACAACGAAGGCAAAAACATGAAGTATGAAAAGATGATCGAGAAGGTTAGCACCGCCGATGTGGTCTTTTTCGGCGAGCTGCATGACAATCCCATCTCACACTGGCTGGAGCTGGAGGTCACTGCCGGTCTTCACCGGGTGGCAGGGCACAACCTGGTCATCGGGGCGGAGATGTTCGAAGCCGACAACCAGCTGCTTCTCGATGAGTACCTCGGATCAAAATACCAGGCGGACAAGTTCGAGGCTGAAGCAAAGCTCTGGAAGAACTACAAGACTGACTACAAACCCCTGGTGGAGTTCGCCAAAAAGAACGGCCTTCCCTTCATCGCAACCAACATACCCCGCAGGTACGCCTCCATGGTATCCCGTGGAGGGTTCGAGGTCCTCGACAGCCTGTCAGCCGAAGCACAAAGATACATTGCTCCGCTGCCGGTCTCTTATGACCCTGAACTTAAATGCTACAAGGATATGCTGTCAATGCCGGGGATGCCTGGCATGGGAGGCAAACAAAACCTGAATTTCCCGAAAGCTCAGGCAATAAAGGATGCCACAATGGCTCACTTCATTGAAGTCAACCTCGCAGAGGGAAAGAGATTCATTCACTACAACGGCGCATATCACTCTGACAACTATCAGGGTATAGTCCACTATCTGAAGCTTTACAAACCAGGGGTGAAGGTTGCCACAATCACCACCGTGCTCCAGGATGATATCAGCAGCCTGGCTGAAGAGAACAAGGGGTTGGCGGACTTCATCGTGACTGTGCCCCAGACGATGACCCGCACCTATTGATCAGAAGGTGCCATTCAGCACCCCGCTTATATTCCAGTGGGAAAAACTACCCCCCTCCGGCTTGCCGAGCGGGACAGTGACGCTGAAGGTATGCCTTCCCGGTGACAGCCCGTCAACAGGAATTATAAGAGGCTCGGAGACCGATCCCGGGCACCATCCCGACCGTGAGTAGTCTGACGAGGACAGGCCGTTCCAGAAATTGCCGGAGGCGGGATTGTAATTGCGGTATGTTCCGCAGTCGCTTCTCCAGGGAATAAATGACCACACCCTCCTGCCATCAACCAGCAGCTCATTCAGTTTCGGGTTGAACTCATCGCCTCCGCCCCATCCGCCGTGGCCGGTTGTGATGAAGACCATCTTCAGCGATTTTAACCCTGCAGGCACGTCAACAGAAACAGAGAGGGTGTCACCATCGAACATAGTGCCGTATTGCTGCCCGGCCATCTCGAGTATCGGCAGTGTATTAAACACTGAACTGATCCACTTCTCCGGTGCTGCCGGCGGCTCCATTTCACGTGTTTCAGGATAATATTTCAGCCTCAGCGAGAGCCTGTGCCCTCCCCTGTCATAGTTGCCTATAAAGGCGCCGATCCACACCTCCCCGCGAAGAAGCGGAAGATAATGAGTTATCTCCTGTTTATAAAAAGCTGAGTCATGCCATGACAGCCCCGGCACCGTTCGCCGCTCATTGAACCCCCTCACCCCGAACGGGGTAAAAAACCTGACAAGCTCCACCGGAGGCCTGTAATCTGTGGTTGCCACAACCCCACTGTACTCCTTCCCGTGCCTGTCAGTATAGACCGGAAGAACGTTGTGACCCTTCGTCAGCCCGTCCAGGAACGTGACCGGATCACCCTGAGGAATCACAAAAACCGTTCCTGTCCGGTCATAGGCATCACCTGCCGAGTATTCCGTCACCTCGGCGAAAAGGCTGTACCTGTCATGTACCTCCGGCAGCGATACCTTCTTCAGTATTACCGTTCCTCCCGCAAAGCGATAGAGAGTGTCTCCCATACCAAAAGCAGGATTGGCGACCTCCCCCTCCCAGTTGATGACGGCATTGTCAAAAACAGTCACCGTAGTGACGAATGATTCGCGAAGCAGGTGCTCGAAGGTCATCCGGTCAACCATCCGGCCTTCGTTCTCAGGAAGGGCAACGCTCATATCCTTCTTCCTGAGCACCTCCACCTTTGCGGCCTCGGTGACGCTGTTGCCGTTTCGGACAATCCGAAGCACCAGTCCGTCAGGAACACCCAATGCCGGCGAAGGTGTTCCTGCGACACCGGCATCACGTGTGTACCAGATATCAATTGTATTTGAGAAGTATATCACCC
>JAEYZD010000100.1 GCA_023430725.1 Bacteroidota bacterium
GCAGTGGACATACCACTTTACGCAAAAAAGGGCCTCTCTATGAAGAGAAGCCCTTTGTAACGATGGTAGCGGGGGAAGGATTCGAACCTCCGACCTTTGGGTTATGAGCCCAACGAGCTGCCACTGCTCCACCCCGCAATATGGGTGCAAATATACAAACTATTTGCTTATTATCAAAAACAATCCTGTTTATTGAGCATTTTATCGTCTTGCGTACCTGACAGTATCCGGACCTGCCTTCACCTCAAGAAGACTTTCTGTGAGGTCAAGCACATCCCAGGTCACCGGACCAGACTCATCACCGGTAATTGTTACGACGTCCTGACCGATTCGAATAGGGAGACTGTTATTGCTGCCGTAAAAACTTCCTATTGGAACCCCTTCATTGACATCAAAGCCTTCATACGGAAAACCGCCCGGATCAGGCTCCTCTTCAAAATTCTGAATCCCTAAAGTAAGTAAAGTGATACTGTAGCCATCGATCTCATAATCTCCGACAATAGTGACCCTGTAAACAGCCGTGCCACCTGCAGGTATATTAAGAAAATCAATATAAGTGTAATCTCCGCTGACATTGAAATCTATCATCGGCCTGGGATGACCAGTATCGGGTAACCTGATCCAGCTTCCATAAAGCAGATCCATGTCAAACCTCTCCTTTTTGCAGGCAGTAAGCGAAAGGATGACAAGACAACCGAAAAATGCAAACTTCCACATATGCAGCAAATGAATACGCAAGTTAAATAAAATACTAACTTTCGGGATTAACTCAGCTAAGGAATTTTAACTATTAAAGCAGTAATTCACAATGAATCGGTATCTTAAAACTATTCTGACTTCCTTCGCCATATCTTCAGCAGTGGCATTTCCGGCCCTCTCACAGTCGAAATCCACCGTTAACATGTCCCAGTACCTGTTCCCGGAATTTTCCAACTGCACAATCAGATCAACATCCGGCACAGTCTCCACTGAAAACGGCAACTACAACACAATCACCGGGCAAATGGCATTTATGAAGGGAACCACAATCTATGGCCTGGCTGTCACCAGGCAGGCTGATACAATCAGCTTCGGCAACCGTCACTTCGTCCCCTTCGGCGAGGTCTTCCAGGAGGTGGTGGTTAACGCACCAATCACCCTCTTCATCCAGCACGAGAGCCGCCTCATCTCACCCGGCCAGCCTGTGGGATACGGAGGCACATCAAAGGTCTCCAAAGTCAACACTTACTCTCATCTCAGCACGCAGTCAGGAATATACAGCCTCGAGATACCGCCTGATTTTGAAATAAAATACATGCCCGTCTACCGTATCCGTCGTAACGGCGAGATGCACAGCTTCCTGGGTCGTAACCAGTTCATTAAAATCTTCCCAGAACACAAAAAGGAGATCAGTAGCTTCATAAAATCGCAGGACATCAAAATGGAGGACCGGGATGATCTGATCAGGCTTGTAAAATACTGCAACGAGCTGTACGCCAAATAACACCAGATATAAAGAGCAAAAGATGGAATATACAAAACTTGGCGACCGCGGACCCGTGATATCAACCGTCGGATTCGGCGCATGGGGCATCAGCGGCCGCGACTGGGGAACAACGGATGATGACAAATCGCGCAAAGCGATAGAGACAGCCATCGACTCCGGGGTGACATTCATCGACACAGCCGACGTCTACGGCTTCGGCCACTCCGAGGAACTGATCCGCGAAGTCCTTGACCAGCGGTCAGATAAAAAAAATATTGTCATCGCCACAAAGGCGGGTAACAACTTCTACCCGTTCCTGGGACAGGAGCACAGAACAACTCCGATGAACATTGATTACTCTGTGAAGCACCTGGTCTTTGCCGCGGAACAGAGCCTCAAACGACTGAACCTGGAGGTGCTCGACATACTACAGCTGCACAGCCCTGATCTGGAAATACTTGAGCGTGACGAGCCCTGGCTTGCGCTGGAGAAGCTTAAGAAGGACGGAAAAATAAAGCATGCCGGCTGGAGCGTGCAGTCGTTCAAGGAGACCGAACAGTCACACATACTTGAGCGCCACCATGAGCTTCTCGATGTAATCCAGGTAAGGTACAACCTCCTGGAGAGAGAGGCCGAAAAGGTCCTCTTCCCTATGGCACAGCGCTACGGGACCGGAGTGATAGTGCGCATCCCTCTCCTCTTCGGACTGCTGTCAGGCAAATATAAAGCCGATGCCAGGTTTGGCGACAATGACCACCGCAGCTTCAACCTGTCACCTGAAAAGCTGGAAACCTACCTCGCAGATCTTAAGCATTACCAGCCAGTCTATGATGAATACAATGATTACCCGATGGCATCCGTTAGCCTGAGATTCTGTATCGCCCACCCGGCATGCCATACCGTAATCCCCGGCGGCAAAACCCCGGAACAGGTAAGGGAGAATGTCATCGCATCTGACCTTGGGTTCATCCCTCATGAAAAATTCACGGTTTGACAACAAACAGGAATTCTTTCTAAATTTACAATTGCCGGACTGATCATTCAGTCGTATTAGTTGTTACTAAATCAAAAAACCATGCCAAGAGTATTTAAAGCACTTGAGATAGAGAAGGAAGAGAAGGAGATAATGCGCGATTATCTCGACCGCCACATGCCGCATGTCATCTGTCCTGACAATATCAAACGCGGTGAAAAGTTCATGGTTAAGGTCCGCATGGGCGAAGAGTACCCGCACCCGGATGAGGATGACCACTTCATCAGTATGATACAGCTCTGGAACCGCGAGACACTGATTGCTGAGGCACGTTATTCGGCCGGCGCCAACGGACACCGCCCCAATCACGTGGAGGTCGACTTCTATATAGTGGCACCCGATGTCTCAATGAACCTCAGCGCCATGGCGGTCTGCACGAAGCACGGCCTGTGGCAGAGCGAGGACAAGGCTGTAAAGGTGACCGACTGATTCATAACGGATTAACAAGGATATAAATAATGGGAAGCTATGTCAACGGGCACCTCATCAAGGATGAGTCAGTAGCCTACGAAACGAAGTATCACTGGGTCATTTTCTTTTCGCTGAAATCGATTTTAACCCTGACAATCTATGCCTGGATGAAGAGATGGCTGTCAGAATTTGTCATCACCAACCGACGGATTGTCATCAAAGAGGGTTTTATTGCCCGGCGGACATTCGAGATGAACCTATCCAAGATCGAGACGGTGAATGTTGACCAGACTGTCATGGGACGTATTCTGAATTACGGTTCCATAACCATCATCGGCACCGGCGGCACAACAGAGACGTTCCATAACATCGCCCGTCCGCTGACCTACAGACAGAAGTTCCAGGAGCTGTGCTAGGGGGTCTGATCCGCCAGCTGGCGGATGAAAGTCTGAGGGTCTGAGAGTCTGAGAGCGGTCCGTTGAATCCCAATTCTTAATGCTCTGCAAAAAAAATGAGTCTCCAGTCTCCAGTCACCTATAAGACTGAAGACTGCCGGCTGCCGACTTCTCAGCGCAGCGCCCCCAATGCCTCCTCAACTGCACGTGACAGCTGCGGATCAACCCCCTTCTGCATGTCACCGAACGTGGTGCGAACGTAGATGTCCGGCTTCACCCCGGTTGCCTCCAGGTCATTCCCCTTGAGGTCATAACAACCCCAAGCCGGCAGGCGGGTTGAAGAACCGTCAACCAGCATCCTCCCCGAGGTGAATATTATCCACCTGTAGGTCTCCGTGCCAACAATAGTCCCCATTTTAAGCTGTTTGAAAGCTGCAGCGGTCATCTCTGCATCACTCAGCGACTGCTCATTCACCATCAGAATTATGGGCCCGCCTGACGGTGCGAAGTTCGGCTGCGGAGAACGCTTGCCGTTGCGCGCCTGCCACTCCAGGTAAGGCTTCTGCGAGAGGAACTTAATGACATCATCATGAACGTTGCCGCCACGGTTGTTTCGAATATCCAGTATGAGGGCCTCCTTGCCCAGTGCGATGCCGGTCATGTCAATCAGAAACTTCTCCAGGCTGGGCGTACCCATATCCTTCATGTAGACATAAGCCACCCTGCCTCCGGAAAGACTGTCAACAATCCTCCGGTTCTCATCCACCCATGAGTCGTACAGCAATGTCTTCAGGGCACCGGAGCTGACCGGCTTCAGGGTCATCTCAAACTCCTTCCCCTTCCTCTCAAAACGTAATGTCAGTTCCTTCTCGAGCTGCGGCAGCGCAAATGCCCTGTCGCGGTCACCCAACCGGTCAACAGGAGTGCCGTTCACGGCCACCAGCCTGTCGCCAGCCCTCAGCGGCGAGTCGGTCAGGTCGGCAGGCGATCTCTTCACCCACCCGCTGACAACAAACGGATCGTCCTCACTGAAAATAATGCCGGTGGCATTGGTCTGCAAGCGGTAGTAGGGCCTGGCTTCATCACCCTGGCTGCTGAACCCGAGGTGCGATGAATTAAGCTCGCCCAGCATGTCATTCTGGATCGTCCGCAGGTTGTCCCTGTTGCGGACCAGCGGCAGGTACTGCTCATACCTGTCGCGCATCGCTTTCCAGTCGACACCGTGATAGTTCACATCATAGAAATGCTCAGCCAGGGTAGCCCAGTTCTCATAGAACATCTGCACAAACTCATCGTGCAGGTTCTTGCTGAATGTGGCAGAAAGGGCGATCTTGTCAGCCTTTCCCTCGGCAGGCTTCACCTCGTATACATCACCCGACATCAGGGCAAAAAACTTGTCACCGGCCATTATCAGCCTGCTGAAACCCTTGTCTCCAATTGCAGCACTCTTCGGCGGCTCAAACGGAGAGAGCTCCGCCTTTGTCAGGATCCTCTCTCTAGGATTGGGGGAGTTGTTGAACAGAAGCAATGTCTTGCCACGTACATTGAATACATGGGGATAAGACTGATCATTCCCCTTGACATCTATCTGCTCCCAGCGATCTGTTATGCCGTCGGTTTCGATCTTAATGTCAACCTTCAGGCTGTCCATCGCGGGCATCTTCGCGAAGAGCTTGCCATACTCATCCGTCCGAAGTGACTCACTGAACCTGTAAAGCGGGATACGGTAGAGCTTGCTGACACCTGCCCCTCTCGGGAATCCGGCATTGAAGCGGTCTGCTCCCAGGTAGATGTACCTCCCGTCAGGTGACCAGTAAGGATCTGTTTCAGTTACACCGTTATTGGTTATTGCATAGGTTTTATCCTCTTTTGTGTCGTATATAAAAATATCCTGTTCGAAATTTCTGAAAGCGGCGTAAAGGATATAACGGCCGTCAGGAGAGAAGCGGGGCTGGGTTGGACGGAACCAGAATTCGTCCTTGATTATGCCCTTCACGGCAAAGCTCTTAAGATCAATGATATCGATGTAGCTGTCGCCGCTGTTGAAAACAGCCTTCTCTCCATCCGGGCTGATGAGCAGGTTCAACAGTGTCCGCTCGTACTGAGTGAGCTGCTTCTCTGCCTCAGGTGCGGAGGCCGAAATAGTAAACAGGTTGGCCCAACCCTTCACAGTGCGCGTATAGAGAAGGGACTCGTTGTCTTTCATCCATCTCACCTCCTGTACCCGCTCACTCCTGTCGGTGGGCATCTCCTTCATGAACTTCCCGGTGATATCTGAAACGAACAGCCTCCCGCGCGAGACAAAAGCTATCTTCTTGCCGTCACCTGAAACATCGAAATCAGTGATCTTCCCGGCACTGTTGTGCGCTATCTCCGTAGCAAGTGTCTCGTTTGACCAGACGCTGATATCGCAGAGCGAACTCTCCCCTTGGGCGACGTCATAGGTCCATATGCGGTAATCGCGTGCGAAGACCACGAACCTGCCGTCAGCGCTCACCTGCGGACGCTTTATTGACGTCGGGAATGATGTCAGTTGTCGCTTTGCGCCGTTTTCAAAAGTATAGAGGTTGTACTCGCTGTTGAACTCGTCTGATGCGAACCAGAGCTTGCCGGTGCGGTCAACGGACGGCCATAGGTCCTTTCCCTCCCACTCCGTGAGGCGCATATACTCACCGGTAGACTTTCTGTAGAACTCAATGTCAGGGTCATTCTCACCCCGGTACCTCTTCCTGTGCTGGAACATGAAGCTCTCCCACGATGTCGTGAAATAGAAGGAATCCCCGCCGGTGCCGGGAATCTCTGCAACGTGGTGTGCCTGGTCAAAGTAGTTGTCAGAGAAGAGCCGCGTCGGTGTGCCTCCTGTGGCGGGCACTGTGTAGGCGCCAAAGGTATTGAACCTGTCCGAGGTAAAATAAACGGTCTTTGAATCCCATGACCAGCTATCGGGGTAATCATTTGCATCATGAAAAGTCAGCTGCACAACCTTTCCCCCTTCCCATGGCATGATGTACACATCGGCATTGCCGTTCTGGGTTGAGGCGAAAGCCAGCCACTTCCCGTCAGAAGAGAAGCGGGGCACAGATTCCTCCCCGGTCATCGCGGTGATGCGGTGCGCCGCGCCCCCGGTCCTGTCAGCAAGCCAGAGGTCGCTCTCATATACAAACACAATTTTTGATCCGTCCGGCGAGATTGCCGGGTCAGAGAGGAACGCAGACTGGCCCTGGGCTGAGACAGTGCCGGCGACAGCCAGCAGCATCAGAAAGATGAAGAGTCTTTTCATGATATTTCAGTTAGATAGAGTATCAATTCAAATATACAGAATAACACTCTTTGGCGGCTGATGTTCTGTAACACTGTTGCTGATATTTACGGTTTGATTCCGGGTTGCACGGGCAATTCTGTACAGGACGATTGACTATATTTGATGACAACAAAAAGACATTATGAAATCCGGACCGATTTTTTGCAGCCGGCTGACGGCACTTGTGCTTAATGCAATGGCCCTGATTATGGCCGTTTCTGCCCTGTGTTCATGCGTACGGGTCGACAGGACAGAATACACGGCAGAAGGAGTGTCGAAGCTCCTGGCAACATACAGGTTTGAAACGGTTAAAGACGTCAGGTACAATCTCACATTCAGGATTGACACCGGCAGCAGCACCCCCGTGGAAGGGGCGGCAGTCATAGAGTTCAGCCTGAAGGCCGGCAGGGAGCCACTGGTCCTTGATTTCAAGGTTTCCCCGGATCAAGTCAGGTCTGTTTCCGTTAATGGCAAACCTGAGCAGGTAGCGCAAACTAACGGGCATATTGTGATTGACCGCAGTAGTCTCTCGCGAAAATTCAACCGTGTGGAGATCGGTTTCCGTGCCGGGGATCTCTCCCTGAACAGAAACGATGAATATCTGTATACGTTGTTCGTTCCGGACAGGGCCTCAACGGCATTTCCCTGCTTTGATCAGCCTGATATCAAGGGACGGTTTACGCTGGCTCTGGATATTCCTGGCGAATACCGTGCGATGTCAAACAATCCGATAATCTCTTCTGATTCCGCTGACGGCCGGGTCATGCTTCGCTTCAGCGAGACAAAGCCCATCAGCACCTATCTCTTTGCCTTCGCCGCAGGCAAATTTGAACTGGTTGAGAAAGAGGTTGAAGGGGTGAAGATGGAGATGCTGCACCGGGAAACCCGTGACGGCTATATTGAAAACAATGCGGAGGAGATATTCCGGCTGCACCACAGTGCACTGAAATGGCTCGAAGAGTATACTCAGATTCCCTACCCGTTTGAAAAGTTCGGGTTCGTGCTTCTGCCGCCTTTCCAGTACAGCGGGATGGAGCACCCGGGATCAATCTTCTACCGTGCCTCGTCATTGCTGCTTGAACCGTCACCCACGCTAAACGAAAGGCTGTCGCGCGCCTCACTGATAGCACATGAGACCTCGCATATCTGGTTCGGCGACCTGGTAACGATGAAATGGTTTGACGACGTCTGGCTTAAGGAGGTTTTTGCCGGATACATGTCCGATAAGATTGCCGGCCCTGATTTTCCGGATGTCAATCATGAACTCAGGTTTCTGCTTTCAAGATACCCTGCCGCTTATGCCGTGGACCGTACACGCGGCACCAATCCGGTGATACAGAAACTTGGCAACATGAAGGATGCCGGCTCGCTCTACGGGGGTATCATCTACAACAAGGCGCCAATCGTCATGCGGCAGTTGGAACAGATCACCGGAGAGGATAACCTGAAGAAGGGGCTGCAGGCATACCTGAAGAAGTATTCCTGGGACAATGCCCGCTGGGACGACTTGGTTTCCATCCTTGAGGAAACCTCCGGTAAACCGCTTATCGAGTGGAGCAGGATGTGGGTCAAGGAGGCCGGGATGCCTGTCATCACCCCTGTAATTACAGAGGAAGATGGGTTCAGTATATCATTGCACGAGGATGACCCGTTTGGGACTCTGAGACACTGGCCTCAGACGCTGAGGACAATGGTGATTACGGCGAATGATACTGTTATGGCAGACCTCGTGCCGGCGGAACGGGATTCTTTTATATCAGCAACTGACAGGCCGTTGTGCATAATCCCGGACATCTCCGGGATGGGATACGGCACCTTCCTTTTTGACAGCCTTACTGCGGAATACCTGACTGCCCATCTGCCTGACATCCGGGATCCCCTGCTGAAAGGCGTACTCTGGATCAATCTGTATGAGAATCTTGTCAACGGGGTAATACATCCGGCTGATTTTCATGCAACTGCATTAAAGGATCTGCAGGTCATATCTGATCTCCAGCTCCGCAATTACCTGTCGGGCAGGTTATCATCGGTATGGTGGAACTGGCTTTCTGCTGAAGAGCGGGCCGCCCGGGCGGTGGAGACAGAGGCAATGCTGAGGGCCAAGATGGCATCAGCCGAAAGCGCGGCTGAGAAACGCGCATGGTTCGGCACACTCAGGAGTGTGACTGTAACCCCGGCGGGACTGGCTTACCTGGCTGCTTTATGGAAAAGCGGGGAACTGCCGGGCGGGAAGAGGCCTGACAGTGCTCTTCCTGGCGGGGTAGGGTCAAATGCCGTCAGGCTGAGTGAGGATGAGCTGTGTTCCCTCGCGCTGACGCTGGCGCTGAAGGGGCAGCCGGACGCAACAGCAATAATTGCCGGGCAGCGTCAACGGATCGCAGGAAAGGAGCGGCTCGAACGGTTCGACTTCGTCACCCCGGCTGTATCACCAGATGCCGCAGTTCGTGATCCCTTCTTTGAGAGCCTCCGTGATCCCGCCAATCGTGAGCGTGAGCCGTGGGTGCTGGAAGCTCTTGGTTACCTGCATCACCCTTTGGTTGCAGAGAGGTCAGAAAAGTATATTCTCCCCTCTTTGGAGATGCTGGAGGAGATAAAGACAACCGGCGATATCTTCTTCCCGGGAGGATGGATATCTGCTACCCTTGAAGGTCATCGTTCACCCGAAGCACGTGAAACGGTTGAGAAATTCCTGGATGACAACCCGGATTTTCCCGATGACCTGAAGCTGAAAATACTTCAGGCTGCGGATCATTTATTTAGAAAATAAGGCAATAGTGAAATATTTTCTACTTTTATAATCGCTAATCGAAATTCGCAAAGCGCAAATCTCTATGGGTCTTCTCCGCGTTCTTCTGTGCATCTTCTTCCCTCCCCTGGCGGTAATCGACAAAGGGTGCGGATCTGTCCTGATCATCTTCCTCCTCACCCTCTGCGGCTGGGTCCCGGGCGTGATCGGTGCGCTGATAATAAACAACAAGAAGTAAAATAATACTTCTCCCCTCTGTTATTTGCCTCTGACGGAATAGACCACGCCTCCGGATCACTCTTTTGTCTCACCATTTTTGATTAATTTTGCACGATTATAAAAACGTGCACAAACTTTAAACGGTGCCATTTGTTGAGTTGATGTACCGTTGAAGGAGACAGATATGGAAAATGACCAGGATAAGCTGCTGGGCGAGGTAACATCAGGTGAATACAAATACGGCTTCGTGACTGATATAGAAACCGATGTTATCCCCAAAGGCCTCAGTGAAGACGTTGTAAGACTCATCTCCGCCAAAAAGGAGGAGCCGGAATGGATGCTCGAGTTTCGCCTCAAGGCATTCCGCCACTGGCAGACGATGAAAATGCCCTCATGGGCTCACCTGAAAATACCGGAGATTGATTACCAGGAGATTATCTTCTACGCAGCACCAAAACAGAAGAAGAGCCTCAACAGCCTCAGCGAGGTAGACCCGGAACTGCTGAAGACATTTGACAAACTCGGCATACCCCTCGAGGAACAGAAACACCTTGCCGGCGTGGCTGTCGATGCAGTCATGGACTCTATCTCGGTAAAAACCACCTTCCGCGAGACCCTCGCAGAGATGGGCATCATCTTCTGCTCCTTCTCGGAGGCTGTAAAAGAGCACCCCACCCTGGTGCAGAAATACCTCGCATCGGTAGTACCGTATACAGACAATTTCTTCGCCACACTTAACTCGGCAGTCTTTTCCGACGGCTCTTTCTGCTACATCCCGAAGGGTGTCAGGTGCCCGATGGAACTCTCCACATACTTCCGCATCAACGCCTCAAACACCGGGCAGTTCGAGCGCACCCTCCTCATTGCTGACGAAGATGCATATGTCAGCTACCTCGAGGGTTGCACAGCGCCGATGCGCGATGAGAACCAGCTCCATGCCGCTGTGGTTGAGATAGTGGCAGAGCGCGGCGCCGAGGTCAAATACAGCACTGTTCAGAACTGGTACCCTGGCGACAAGGAGGGCAAGGGCGGGATATTCAACTTCGTAACCAAAAGAGGAATCTGCAAGGGCGACGATTCCAAGATATCATGGACCCAGGTTGAAACCGGTTCGGCAATTACATGGAAGTATCCCTCATGCATCCTTCGCGGAAACAACTCCGTGGGCGAATTCTACTCGGTTGCCGTCACAAACAACTACCAGCAGGCTGACACCGGCACTAAGATGATCCACATCGGCCGCAACACGAAAAGCACAATCGTCTCCAAGGGTATCTCCGCCGGATTCGGCCAAAACAGCTACCGCGGACTTGTAAAGGTACTGGGCAAGGCCGAGGGAGCACGCAACTTTTCGCAGTGCGACTCGCTCCTCCTTGGCGACAAGTGCGGGGCACACACATTCCCGTATATCGAGGTGGATAACCCCTCGGCAATCGTCGAACACGAAGCAACAACATCACGAATCGGCGAAGACCAGATCTTCTACTGCAACCAGAGAGGGATCTCAACTGAGGATGCCATCGGTCTGATTGTCAACGGATATGCCCGCGAGGTGATTAACAAGCTACCGATGGAGTTCGCGGTGGAAGCGCAGAAGCTGCTGCAGATTAGCCTAGAGGGAAGCGTGGGTTAAACATCGGGCGGCCGGCCTGAAACATAAAAGATTATCTTATAGCAACTTAAGGATAAACATCACAGAACAGAATCAACAGCAAACAAGATATGCAAACCGAATTTTTGATACAGATAAAAGACTTAAAAGCCTCAATTGACAATAAGGAGATACTCAAGGGTCTCAACCTGGAAGTGAAGCCCGGCGAGATACATGCAATCATGGGTCCCAACGGCAGCGGCAAGAGCACCCTCGCCAACGTGCTTACCGGTCGCGAGATTGCCACCGTTACCAGCGGTACCGTCACCTTCGAGGGAAAGAATCTCCTGGAGATGTCGCCCGAAGAGCGTGCCCGTGAGGGTATCTTCCTCTCATTCCAGTACCCGATTGAGATACCCGGCGTCAGCATGGTCAACTTCATGAAGACTGCAATCAACGAGCAGCGCAAACACCGCGGGCTTGAGCCTCTTTCGGCCTCCGAATTCCTGCGCCAGATGCGCGAGAAGAAGGAGCTCGTGGAGATTGACTCGGCCCTTACAAACAGGAGCGTCAACGAAGGCTTCTCCGGCGGTGAGAAGAAGAAGAACGAGATCTTCCAGATGGCAATGCTCGAGCCAAGACTGGCGCTCCTCGATGAGACCGACTCAGGCCTCGACATCGATGCACTGCGCATCGTCGCCAACGGCGTGAACAAGATACGCAGGCCCGACACCTCGGTTATCGTCATTACACACTACCAGAGGCTGCTCGACTATATCGTGCCCGATTTCGTGCATGTTCTATATGACGGCCGTATAGTGAAGTCAGGCGGCCCCGAACTGGCTCTCAAGCTTGAGGAGAGAGGATACGACTGGATAAGGAAAGAAGCAGAAGTCAGCGAAGAGACATGGACTACAGACCGGAAGTAATAAGCAGGCTCACTGACCTCTGGGGGACCAGGGATGAGGGTCTCCTGAAGGGGTCGCCGGATATCTATAACAGGTACCGCGCAGAAGCCTTCAGCGAGTTTCTGCGCCTTGGCATTCCCGACAGGAAGAACGAAGCCTACAAGTATACGAACCTCGAGAAATCGTTTGGTTACAAATACGAAAAGTATTTCTCGCCAAAGCCCGGCGATTTCAGGGAGGCTGAGAGATTCCATTGCGAGGTGGAGGATTTAGATGTATGGAACATGGTGTTGCTCAATGGTTTTTTTCCGCGGGGCGACGAAGGGCTGGCGATGCTCCCCGGAGGGATCTGGGTAGGCAGCATGAAGGCTGCGGCCAGGCAGTTCCCCTCCCTGGTGGAGAAACATTACAACAAGTATGCACAAAACGAGAACGACGGGCTGGTGCCGCTGAACACAGCACTGGCATCTGACGGGCTCTTCCTGTATGCGCCGAAGAACACCGTCTACACCAAGCCCATACAGATTGTCAACCTGCTCCACACAACACAGGATATATTTGCACAGGACCGTAACCTCGTGGTGGTTGAGGATGGCGCACAGATGTCGCTTCTGGTTTGTGACCATGCCATTTCGCCCCAGCATTATCTTACCAATACCGTCACCGAAGTATATGTGGGCCGGAACGCCCGTTTCGAGATCATCAGGGTGCAGAACCAGCACAACGACTCCGGCAAGATCACCCATACCTTCATCCACCAGGAACGCGACAGCTACGCTTCGTCGAACAACATCACACTGCACGGCGGGCTGGTGCGCAACGCCACATGGCACCGCCTCAACGGTGAGAACGCCGAGACACACAGCTACGGACTCTTCCTGGCTGACAAGCATCAGCACATTGCAAACTTTGTGAAGGTGGATCATGCCGCACCAAACTGCAACAGCACACAGCTCTTCAAGGGAGTACTGGATGATAACGCTTCCGGCGCATTCAACGGCCGTATCATGGTGCATAAGGACGCCCAGAAGACCAACGCCTTTCAGAGCAGCAACAGCATAATCCTGTCTGACACCGCGCGCATGGACACAAAACCACAGCTTGAAATCTATGCTGATGACGTTAAGTGCAGCCACGGCGCCACCGTCGGCCAGCTGGATGAGAATGCCCTCTTCTACCTCCGCTCACGCGGGATAGATGCGAAGGAGGCAAAACTGATGCTGATGTTCGGGTTCGCACATGATGTCATTAAGAACATCCCGATAGAAGCGCTGCGCGAGCGAATTGACCACCTCGTGCTGCAGCGTCTGCGCGGTGAACTTTCGCGTTGCGCCTCATGCGCAATACAATGCAACTGAACAAAGTGATGAATCTCGCGAAGAGCATAGAAGAGATAAGATCAGACTTCCCCATCCTCTCAACAAAGGCGCACGGGAAGCCGTTGGTTTATCTTGACAACGGCGCCACCACACAGAAACCGCTGCAGGTGATACGGACGATGGAGGAGCTCTACCGCACTACGAATGCCAATGTACACCGCGGCGTCCATTACCTCTCAGACAGGGTATCCGAACGATACGAGGCAGCCCGCGAGACTGTCAGGGCGTTCATCAATGCCCGTGACAGGGAGGAGATCATCTTTACTGCCGGTACAACTGCATCAATCAATGCAGTGGCATTCTCATTCGGGGAGAGATTTGTGGGTGAGGGCGATGAGATATTGATCAGCGGCATGGAACACCACGCCAACATCGTCCCCTGGCAGATGCTCTGCGAGCGCAAAAGGGCAAAGCTGAAGATCATCCCATTTTCAGACGAAGGAGTTCTTGACCTTGAAGCATACAGGAGGCTGATCACAGACCGTACCCGGATTGTGGCCGTGACACATGTATCCAACGTGTTGGGGACTGTCAATCCCGTTAAAGAGATAGTGGCTGAAGCTCATCGCCATGGCATACCCGTGCTGGTTGACGGCGCCCAGGGGATTCAACACGGCCTGGTTGATGTCACAGATATTGACTGCGACTTTTATGTGTTTTCCGGACACAAAGTTTACGGCCCCAATGGCATCGGGGTGCTCTACGGAAAGGCTGACGTGCTCAATGAGCTGCCCCCTTACCAGGGCGGTGGCGACATGGTGGCAAACGTCACCTTTGAAAAGACAACCTATAACGTCCTCCCGTTTAAGTTCGAGGCAGGCACAACCAACTTTACCGGAGCGATAGGACTGGCCGCCGCACTTGATTATCTCTCTGCCCTTGGCCGCGAGGCCGTTGCTGAGAGGGAGCAGATACTTCTGACCATGGCAACTGCCGGATTGTCAGCCATTGAGGGTCTGCATATCTACGGCACCGCACCGCACAAGGTATCGGTCATCTCCTTCCTCCCGGGAACCATTCACCAGTATGATGCCGGCATGATTCTTGACAAGATGGGTATTGCGGTCAGGACGGGGACACACTGCGCACAGCCGCTTATGGAGCGTTACGGTATAAGCGGGAATATCAGGGCTTCAATCGCATTCTACAATACTGAGGAGGAGATAGAGGCGCTGGTGAAAGGCGTCAGGAAAGTAACCGAAATGTTCGCTTGATATAATATAATGACTATTAACGAAATACAGGATCAGATCATTGAGGAGTTCGCCCAGTTTGGCGACTGGATGGAAAGGTATGAATATCTTATCGACCTGGGCAGATCACTAGGCCCCTTTGATGATAGGCACAAAACACCGGAATACCTCATCGAGGGATGCCAGAGCAAGGTTTGGCTCTATCCCATTTTCGAAAATGGTATCATCACCTTCACCGCCGAGAGCGATGCGCTGATCACCAGGGGGATAGTAGCACTGCTGGTGCGGGTCTTTTCGGGTCGCACCCCGGCAGAGATAGTTGACGCAAATATTTATTTCATCGAAAAGATCGGCCTTCGGGAGAATCTCTCGCCTACCCGCTCCAACGGCCTGCTTGCAATGATGAAACAGATGCGCCTCTATGCCCTTGCATACAAATCAAAACAGGAACATTCATGAACACACAGGAGATACAGGAGACTGAGGCACGCATTGTAGGCGTACTCAAGAGCATATTCGACCCCGAGATACCGGTAAACATATATGATCTGGGCCTCATCTATGAGGTCAGGGTTGACGAGGAGCAGATTGCACATGTCACGATGACTCTCACTGCCCCCAACTGCCCTATGGCTGAGGATCTCGTTGAGGAGGTCAGTTACAAGGTTGCCGGTATCAAAGGGGTTAAGGACTGTGACCTCAAGCTCACCTTCACCCCGCCATGGGACCGCAGCATGCTGAGCGAAGAGGCAAAGCTGGAACTGGGACTGCTCTGAAATTCGTATCTTTACTGATACTGGAAGAGTGCTTTGAGATCCGGACACTGCCGGATGCACCTGACTGAGACAACTCTGAGACCCGGACATTGACCGGTGCACCTGATTGAGACTAATCTGATGTACTTACCGTGACCGATGCACGAAAAATAGCCCTAACCTGGAAAATCCGCGAAAGCCTGCGGATGGAAGGCTTTGATATTTACGGCATCGCTCAGGCGGCGGCACATCACGAAGACAGCAGCCATATAGCTGAGTGGATTGCAGCCGGGAAGAACGGCTCAATGGGATTCATTGAGAGAAATCTCGATAAGAGGGGCGACATAACCACTCTCGTTGAAGGAGCTAAATCAGTAATAGTTGCGGGAATACGATATTTCAGCAATGACACAGCTGCCGGCGAGGATAATTATTTCATCAGCCGGTATGCACGGGTTAAGGATTACCATCAGGTGATCGAGGAAAAGCTGACCCGTGTACAGAAGATAATAAAGAAAGAGGTGCCTGATGCAGTCTGCAGGGCATTCTGTGATGCAGGCCCCGTCACCGAAAAGGCATGGGCAATCCGCGCCGGCCTGGGATGGAGAGGCAAACACAGCCTTGTAATCAATAAGGAAACAGGCTCTTTCTTCTTCCTGGGCGAGATTGTTACCACGGCAGAATTTCTCTATGATAACGCTACATCGCGTGACCGGTGCGGCGACTGCAATCTATGCATCGAAGCATGCCCGACAGGAGCCATTTGCGGAGACAGGACGATTGATGCCCGCCGTTGTATCGCTTACCTGACAATAGAACACGATGGCAGCATACCCGAAGAATTCCGTGGTAAAACAGAGAAGATCATTTACGGCTGCGACAGGTGCCAGGAGGTATGCCCATGGAATAAAAAGGCAGTACCATATTCAGATAAGGAGCTGATACCTGATTTTCCCGTCACCTCCCTCACAAGAAAAGAGTGGCACAGCCTCACACCCGAAGAGTTCAAAAGAATAT